>BFAS01000197.1 GCA_008974985.1 bacterium MnTg02 | reverse complement strand
ATAAAGAATGTCGTGTTGAGCTCTGGGATCTCAAAGCCACCGAAATGCGTCAGGCCCCAAACGTAGAGAAGCGCGAACGGCCAAGCATAGAAGAACCGCACATACGTCGCCCCCGCCGTCGACAAATGCGCCTTCAAATGTTTCTGCATAGCCGAGCGCAGATTCTGGAAGAATGCCCCCGCGATAGTCAGAGGAATCCAGAGTTCAATCATTCGCCCTCGAAAAATCACATTAAAAATTATATTTTGATCAAAATATTTTCGTTAATGCCTTTTTTGAAATCATATTATTTGTATCAGTTATTAGAATATCTTATGATTTAAAATGACTGTTTTCCCACCCTCTCTAAAAGCCCTCCGGGCCTTCGAGACCGCTGCACGGCATTTGAGTATGAGCCGAGCCGCCGATGAACTGGCCGTGACGCAGCCAGCGGTAACCCAGCAAATCAAGGCGCTCGAGACCGTACTCGGCGTGCGTCTTATCTATCGTGAAGGACAAGGCCTGGCGCTGACGTCGGCAGGCCGTGCCTACGCTGAGAGGCTGCACAGCATTTTTACCGAGATTGGTGCAGCCACGGCCGACCTCCTTGACCAGAAGAAAAAAGGTGGCGTATTGACGGTGTCACTGCTGCCGACTCTGGCGCAGCGCTGGTTGATTCCGCGCCTAGGCTCATTCCAGACCATCCATCCGGAAATCGAAGTTCGGTTTTCGACAACAGCAAGGGTCGTTAATCTACACCGCGAGGACGTCGATCTGGCAATCCGGTTTGGAGAGGGCTCCTGGCGAGGCAGCCATAGCCAATTCATGATGGCCAATGACATGTTTCCTGTTCTCGGCCCGCAACTGCAGAGCGCGCAGCCAATCACCCGGCCTGAGGATCTGGCCGAACACATATGGCTCTGGGTGGAGGCTGAGCCGCGGACCAACGATTGGCAGGCTTGGCTCAAAGCCGCAGGCGCAGAGGATCTTAAGCCTAAGGGCCGTATCGCATTCGAAAGCTCAAGCCAGGCCCTTGCGGCCGCAACTGCTGGTCTTGGCGTTGCTATCGGACACCGGCCATTCGTCATGGACGACTTGTCATCCGGGCGGCTGGTGATGCCATTGGAGATCGCCATCTCCAGCTCTCAGGCTTATTACATCGTAACAGCCAGCGGGAACACGATATTGCCCCGCGTCTCTGCCTTCCGGGACTGGCTGTTGGCCGAAGCACAATTCAACCCGGCTCAGGATATCTAGCTCCGATGGGCGTTGATCCGAACACCACCCAATCACTAACTGGTGTCTCAACCCGGCGTCTGCCGTAGTCTGCGAATGTCCGTTCGTGGCACATTTGACCCGTACCGCACTTAGCCATCTGACGTCCGCTATCATTCGCCAAACGCAATTCGTACGCCCTATCGATGACCGTAGAGGACTGGCCGAAGGGCGAGGTCTGCTCATAATTCATCACGCATGGTCGAAAACCCGATCGTGAAAAAATTATTGTACTTCGTTTGACTTGCACCAACGGTCATTGGGAATGACCGATGCGTCTTCAGGCGCTACACAGGCTAACGCGTCAAAAGGCGCGGGCCACACAGTCGCGCTTGCCAAGACGCCAAGTCCTGAGTAACGGGAATTGACGCTGAATTCTCTAAAAGGGCTTTAGTTCACGGCCTCGGCTTCGGCTTGACTAAGCTGCGCCAGCGCCTGATCGATGAAATTGAGATAGCCCTGCCATTGCGCATGATCGGGAGACTTTTCGAGAAGTGCCGTCACAATCTGGCGGCTCTGTGTGAAGCTTGCTTGGGCTTCCGCGATCAAACCCTTTCCAGCCTCGGCCGTGCCCAACTTACCAAGCGACACGGCGAGGTCGCTTCGCCAGAGCACATTCTCGGGATCTTGTTGCGCGAGCCATTCTCGAATGGCCAGACAGTTTTGCGTATATTCAAAAGCTCTATTGAATTCGCTCTTAGCCAGAGAAATATCAGCCACGCGCTCATAGCTGACGGACAGTTCCCGCTGCCATCCCGTATCAGCAGGAGCTTGCTTGACATGATACTCACGGATCCCTAACCCGCGCTGATAGGAGGCAAGCGCCTCATCGAGCGTCCCCTTCGCCTTGAGAATATCGCCGAATTTTGTATGACACACAGCTAAATCCCGCTGCCATTGCAAAACAGTCGAGTCATGCTCGGCCAGCCGCTCCGCGACGGTCAATCCGCGTTGACAGGCAGAAAGCGCGTCATCCAGATCGCCCTTCGCTTTACAAATGTCGCTCATGCGGTCGTAACTCACTGACAGATCCCGTTGCCATTCCAAGTGAGATGGATTGTGCTGTACAAGTTTCTCGGCAATCGCCAATCCCGGCCGGTAAGACGCCAATGCGCCCTCGAGATCGCCTTTCGCCATGAGGATCTCGCCAACTTTTATGTAACTCGCCGATAGATTTCGCTGCCACGCCGCATGAGAGGGATCCTGTCTCACGAGTTGCTCGCAAACAGTTAGGCAGCGTTGACTTGAAGCCAGCGCTCCTTGCAGATCACCGGTGGCGACGAGAACATCGCTCACCCGGTCGAGACTGACAGAGAGATCACGCCGCCATTCCATATTTGCTGGATCTTGTTTTACCAGCCGATCCCGGAGTGCTAAGCCCTGCTGATATGAGCCAATCGCTGCCGTAAGATCTCCCTTGGCTTTGAGGATGTCTCCTATCTCGGTGTGAATCACCGACAAATTTCGAGCCCATTCGGTGTGAGACGGCTCTTGATCGACGAGTTTCTTGGCAATGCTCAATCCCTGCTGATAAATGGTCAGCGCACCCTCCCAATCCCCCTTCGTCTTTAGCGTGTTGCCGAGACGATCATGGCTCACAAGCAAATCCCGCTGCCATTCGGTTTGAGAACGGTCTTGGTCAGCAAGCTGCGCCGTTATCTCCAAGCCTTGATGAAAGGCAGCACTTGCCGCATCCAAATCTCCCTTGGCCATGAGGACATCGCCAATACGATTATGACTGATCGAAAGATCCCGCTGCCATTCCGTGTTGCCTGGATCACGTTCTAGGAGTTGATTCGCAACGGCATAGCCGCGCTGATAAAAGGCCAATGCTGCGTCCGAATTTCCTTGGGCCATAAGGACGTCGCCAATACGATTATAGCTGACCGATAGGTCGCGTTGCCATCCGGTATCGGCGGGGTCACGCCCGGCGAGCTGATCAGCGATCGCCAAACTTTTCCGATAGGCTGCAAGCGCACTGTCCAGATCCCCTTTAGCTCTATAAATATCGCCCATCCGCTCATTGATGAGAGACAAATCGCGCTGCCTGTTGACGTCGGAGGCAACCGTTGGCATTTGATGGGAGATAATTTGCAGGGCTTCGCGATAGTGCAGCTCAGCTTCTTCGAGATTTCCTTGTATGACAGCGATATCGCCAAGACCTATACGCGCGTAAAATGAGATGCGCGGATCGTCGATCCGGCTTCTCAGAGTAAGAAGGCGCCCAAAACTCTCGCGCGCAGCATTCGCTTCACCAAGTCTTTGGTGCAAATATCCAAGGCGATGAAGCGTATCCCAATCGAGTGGATCCAGCTCTGCCGCTTTCGCGTATGCTTCGATTGCCCGGTGTGTATCGTTAAGATAAGCAACCGCACCTAGCTCTCGGTAATAACGCGCTGCTTCATACCCATCCGCGCCTTGCGCTTGTTCATGGCTTTGCGCCACTTCACGCAGAATAGTTTCTATCTCCTCCGTATCGCCGGTCCGGCGCAGCGCCTTCAATATCGCGCGGGCATCCGCACCGCCTTCTCTGACAGCGGTCTCCGCTGCTCGTGCGGCTTCGTCTGCGGCGCCCCGGGCAAGCTCTGCTTGCGCGGAAGGGATCGAACCCGATTTTGCTTCTTTTTCTTCGACTTGCTTTTTGAGAAGATCCTTTATTGCCTCCAATTCTTCTCTAACGGCCTCGACACCACCTTTGCGAAAAACGCGACGAATGAGCTGTATCGTCAGTACAGCAAACGCGAAAACGCCACCGACAATCGCTACCTTGTTCCAAGTCGCCCAAGTCGAAATCCAATCGGGCAAATACTCTAAAACATTCATTCGTACCAACCTAGATTTCAGAAATTCCAAAATAGGGTATCCGGTTGGGCACGGATACCGTTTTCGCCGGGCAGGTGTTCTTAGTGAGCGCTCAATTTGTCCACGTAATGCCCTGCGTGTTAAACAATAGTTCTAAGGCGTGAAAAATATCGAGACCGGATCCTCATGCGTTGAGGTGCTCGAAGAACTGCTCTGTCGCCGACGAATCCCAAAACCATCGACAAAACCGAACGCTTGCTGCATCAAGACACGGCCGAGCCCCGCGTTACTCTGAGGAAATCCGTATGTCCTTCACCTTCGATCTCTATTGGTCCATGCGCAGCCCTTATTGCTATCTCTCGCTCGACCGCATTATGGCGCTTAGAGCGGCATACGAGCTCACAGTGAACGTCCGCATTGTTTATCCAGTTGCGGTTCGCAATCCTGACTTCTTTAAACCGGCACCAGCTCACTATCGCTCCTATCATTTGCTCGATTCGCAGCGTGTGGCTGACACTCAAGGAATTCCCTACCGGCGGCCTCAGCCCGATCCGATCCTGCAAAATATGGCAACCAATGAGATCGCCATAGACCAACCCTATATTCGCCGCCTAACACGCCTTGCCACGGCGGCCGTCGAACAGGGGCGGGGACTTGAATTTCTCGACCAGGTGATGCGGCTGCTTTGGGATGGGCAGACCGAAAATTGGGATCAAGAGCCACATCTCGCGGATGCCATTAGACGCGCCGGACTGGATGGGCAAGCGCTTGACAGCGATGTCACCGCTCGTCCCGGCACATTCGAGGGATTGATAGAAGCCAATCAGGCCGCACAGATTCAAGCCGGTCATTCGGGGGTTCCGCTCATGGTTTTTGAGAATGAGCCTTTTTTTGGTCAAGACCGGCTAGATCTTCTGCTGTGGCGAATGAAAAGCCGCGGGCTCAAAGAACGAGCAGACGTGAGGCGATAAACATTGACCATCGATGCTGATTGGCAAGGCAAGGGTCTCGGACGCCTCGGAAACAGTTTCGACGACGACAGGTTCTTCTTAGCGCTAACCACTAGAAAAATGTCTTCCGGCTCCAACGCGAACCACGAATTGTCCGGCTCGCGCGAATTCGGCTTCTCCAACGGCGCCGGTGAAATTTCCCTGATAGCAAACGGCTCTTCCAAAGCCTCCTGCGCTGTCCAAACCGCGTGGCAATATGCGACCGGCGCGCGCTCCAGTTTGGTTTGCGCGGCAACAGACCTGAAACCGAGCGTCTGCCTCCTGTGGGGAAACTGAATGATCGCACGCGTCTCGAATATCGGCCAATCCTTCGTATCCGCCGAAGCTTTCGGATACGCTTTCGCGAAACCAGCCCAGACCGCGCGCGCGGCACCGCGATTGCTCGATTTTTGCCAAAACCGACAAAGCCCGTTCCGGCTCTAACTTCATTTCCAGAAGAAACAGTGACGAGAAGGGCCAAACACAATAAGCCCGTTACACTTAATCCTTGCACGACCGCCTATCCTCTCTTTGGCGGCCTCCCAAAGATAAAGCTACTCTTGTACGGGGATTTTTTCTAGGGCAATGGGTCGCGGTGTGTCGTTAACGGTTAACGCGTTCGCCAGTCCACCGTGGCGCGAATTGCGCATCGATCTTTCAGCCTGAAACCGACTACCTTTGCTGGCCCTCAAGGTAGTCTGGGCGAACGCATCGTCACCGCACTTCCCTTATGAGAAGATAAGGTCGTCGCGTACTGATATTGCTTTTTCATTCTGTTCACTGCTGCGATTGTTTCAGCGGCGGAAGTCTGTAATTTATTTAACCGCTTATGAGCGCGATTTTCCGCGCTCCGGTAACAGTCGCGCTCGTCTTCGAGATTTTGGACGACGTCTTTTTCATTGACCGGGTCTGGGTCAGTCTTCTCATTTTTGGCCGGTTTCGACGAGGTCTCATCGCGCTTCTTCTGAGCGCCAGCACCGGCTTCCACGATCTTAGCATCCTTATCAGCTTGCTTCTGCTCGCCATCGCCAAGCTCGCTTGGATTGCTGTCTTTATCACTCGCGGCCTTGCCACTCTCTTTCTTTGCTTCAGCGTCCGGCGTCTTTGACTGGCCATCACCGGCCGTTGCGATTTTTTCTTCTGGCGTCCCGTCCGAATCTGATTTGGCGTTCATCGCTTTGCCAGACATGGCCTCTGCGGTTCTGCTATGAGCAGGCGCGCGTTCCTGGCCGGCTTCGCGTGCGATCATGTCCGGCTTCGTCGCAATATCTGTTTTAAACGATGGTTCGCTAGCCTTTTCTGCCGATTCGACGGCCATAGAAGTTCGCTGAGTTGTTCCGGTGAACTCGTTTTCGGTCGTACGCGAATCGACGCGCGCGCCGGTGTTACAGTTGGGCTTGGGCAATTTCTTGAGCAAAGCCGGTTGCGGCGTGGGAATTTCGCCAAGCTGGCTCATGACGTACGCCGAACTCTCGCATCCGCCCAAAGCGGCGGCGAGTGCGATCGCCAAAGCGGGCATGGAGAAAACATTTCCGGTTGGACGCATAACAAAACCCTCTTACAAGCCATGTCAGTGCCCGCTAATTTATGAGTCTACGCCTACGTGTGGTGTTTGTTTGGCGCGAATGCGCAGACGCCGGGGTTATTGTTTGGCAAAAATGGGCCCTCACAGTCCACAATGTCCCGGATCATAACTATTTTGTTTTGGTGGACAGTCTATCCGGGAAGAATATGCCTCAACATCTTTTAATTCCGGTCGCTAAAGCGGTTTTGATTCTGATTGAATCGGATAACCGCTCGATCTCTTCATTCAAACAGGATGCGTCCGAAAAACCGGTATCCACCTCCGGATCAATTCCGCGGGCAAGCTTTGGCGGATCATGCTCCAAGCTTGACCTGCCGCCGCACATCCCAGCCCAAAGCCACAAGTCTGGGCGCTCATGACGGTTGAGCAAAATCTCATCGGCGCTGCTGGAGTCTATCTGAAGCCACGGGTGCTTCTCATTTTGCTGTTCGGCTTTTCGTCCGGCCTGCCGCTGGCGCTGTCGGGGTCGACGCTGACGCTGTGGATGGCGGATGTCGGAGTGGACCTGCGCGCCATCGGTCTCTATGCCTTGGCGGGTCTGCCATACACGTTGAAATTTCTTTGGGCGCCGGCCGTCGACGCGCTTCGCGTTCCATGGCTTAGCCAACGGCTCGGCTGCAGGCGCGCCTGGCTCGTTTTGTCCCAGC
>BFAS01000196.1 GCA_008974985.1 bacterium MnTg02 | reverse complement strand
ACATCCCGAGGCGCTTGATCCAAACGGCGGCGGAAATATTTCATCACGCCGTCATGGATAAAATCATAGTTCTCAAGCATGCCGGAGATCCGCTCGCGATGAATGCTCGGCGCAAAAAGCTCCGTTAGCGATGAAGCAACAGCTTCGAGGAGTGTCTTCTCACGCACGAAACGAACATAGGCTTCGACAGCGAAGCGGCTTGCAGCCAATGCGCCGTCCATTGACACCACATAGTCGCGATCAAGACCCAGACCATCGGTCAGGGCAAGCCAACGATCAATCCCGCCTTCGTCCTCACCGCTGCCATCATGATCCGTGATCCGCGTGATCCATTCGCGCCGGAGATCTCTATCATCCGTGCGGCTCATGAGCGCGGCATCCTTGCGTGGAATGGCCGATTGATAACAATAACGGTTCAGCGCCCAAGCCTGCACCTGGCCTTTGTTCAGCGCGCCCGAGTGCAGCAATTTATGAAAAGGATGCAACGAGTGATAGCGCTCAGCTCCGATAGCGCGGAAGTCAGCTTCAAGTTCTTCCGCACTCAAGAGTTTCGTCATGACCTCATTTCCAATTCATCAAGGACGCTCCGCAAACCGGCCCTGAAAACACTATTTCGATGGTCGTCTCATCGAACCTATGAGCTTGGCGTCGCAGACCGCCAGATATGCCAATTATCGGCGCCCGTTGTTTCCGTCGAAACGACCCAAAGAATAAGGCGACAGCCCAGCGTATTCCGCCCAAGCCGCCGCCTTAATCAAACACGTATAAAATTCAATAAAAAAGAGTGCGCTTTAGAGTTCGTTGTCGAGCTCTGCAGGCAGATAGCTGGTGACTTCCAAGCCTGTGTCGGTCTCTTGAACGCCAGGTTTATGCCATACTTTTTTCGTGTTCATGGCTATCTCCGTTTATATCTCAATTCCATAGCGATTATTCTTAAAAACGTTAAGAACAATGTCGCCGATAACCGCCCAAATCGATGATAACCGACGTTCTAACCGCTGCAGCCATTATAACCAATTTATCCTCGAAAGGAACAAAATACGCCCCATGCAAGGGGCATTGCCGCTATTGGATGGTAATCTTTCAAAATACGATTTTTGCAATAAAATCAATATACTAAGGCCTTCATGAGGTTATTTTTTAATGCTCTGTTAATGTTCGTTTCATGCTCAATTAATGCTCTCTGCGAAAACGACGTGCAGCATATCGCCCAAGCAGCTCAAATCCATATCTTCGCTATTGTTAAGCGGGGCGCGTTGGATGTGATAAGCCTTGTTGATTGGAGGATGCAGGCCATCGTGCATTAATATTTGGCTCAAGGAGTTTGGTTCCGCGCGCAAACCGTATGTAGCGTTTGGTCGCAGCCAGGATTTAATCCTCCACTACTCATCTTATCCATCGTTTACTTGGTGTGCTGTTGCCGTTTGCGCGGTGGCTCTGTAAGGCCCGCGGGAGTGACATCGTTTCTGGGAGAATGTTATGCGATTGAGTAAAATGGTCATGTTGTTTCTGTTGATCGTATCGCAGAGCATAACGGCACACGCCGATAGCACGGTCCGGATCGCAGTCCTCAAATATGGCACCGTTAGCTGGGTCCTTGACGTCATCAAACGTCATGGGTTTGACAAGCAAGAAGGTATCCATCTTGAGATAACGCCGCTCGCAGGAACGCTGGCGACGAAGGTGGCGCTGCAAGCCGGAGCAGCGGATATCATCGTTTCCGACTGGCTATGGGTGTCCCGTCAGCGCAGGTCCGGCACCGATTATGTATTTCGCGCCTATTCGACCGCGGTCGGTGCGGTGATGGTTCCAAAAGATTCGCCGATAAAATCGCTTGCGGACCTCAAGGGTGCGAAAATTGGCGTCGCCGGCGGCCCGCTCGACAAGAGCTGGCTCCTGCTGACTGCATTCGCTCAGAAACATGTCGGGCTCGACCTTCGAAAAGAGACCGATCAAGTGTTCGGTGCGCCCCCCTTGTTGGCGCAGAAAGCCCGTCAAGGTGAACTCGATGCCGTCCTCAATTTTTGGCATTACTGCGCACGCTTGGAGGCGGCCGGATTTCGGCGCGTAAAAGGGGTCCAAGACGCGGCGAAAGGTCTCGGTATTGTTTCGGAAATTCCAATGATAGGCTATGTCTTCAGCCGCTCGTGGGCTAACAAAAACCCAAAACTGATTTCGGCATTTCTACGGGCGACGGATAAAGCCAACGAACTTCTTAAAAAGTCAGATCAGGAATGGCAGCGGCTTCGCCCTCTCATGCGTGTAAAGGATGACCGGACTTGGCAAGTATTACGTGATCGGTTTCGCCAGGGAATCCCACGCAAGGATGCTCCGGAAACAGAGCGGGATATCGGCATCCTCTTTAAAATATTGGCGGAACTTGGGGGCAAGAAACTGGTCGGCGTTGGTAAGGAGCTTGCTCCTGGAACGTTCTGGGATAAACCGGCGATAAGAAAGCCTTAAGCGTAGGTTTTTTAGAATGTCTAACCGTCTCTATTCAATCCTCTCCGGACTTGCCATTTTGGTGGTTTGGGCATTGGCGGCTCAGATCTTTGCCAACCGGTTGTTGCCCGGTCCGCTGCAAGTCCTCCAATTCATGAGCGAAGAAATCCGAAGCGGAGACTTGATTTGGCATCTCGTTATTACGCTTTGTCGGGTTGCCGCCGTTTATTTCGTCGCCATGACAATCGGCAGCGTTGTCGGGCTCGCTATGGGCCGTTCCCGCAAAGTGGACCGGATACTCGACCCCTGGTTGATTGTGCTTCTCAACATCCCGGCGCTGGTCGTCATCATCCTCGCCTTCGTTTGGGTGGGGCTAACGGAAGTCGCGGCCATCTCGGCCGTGGCAATCAACAAGATACCGAATGTTGTTGTGACGTTGCGGGAAGGCGCACGGGCCCTCGATCCGGGATTGGACGAGATGGCAAAAACATTCCGCATGTCCCGCAGCGACGTCCTCCGTCATGTCACGCTACCTCAGTTGCAGCCCTATTTCGCCGCCGCATCGCGATCGGGTCTCGCACTTATCTGGAAGATCGTTTTAGTCGTCGAGTTACTCGGCAGATCGAACGGCGTTGGCTTTCAGATTCACCTTTATTTTCAACTGTTCGATGTCACGGGCATACTTGCCTATACGATCGCCTTTGTCTTCGTAATGCTTTTCGTGGAAATCCTTCTGGTTCAGCCCCTTGAACAACGCGCATCCCGCTGGCGAATTAAGCCAGCTTAACATCAGAATAGACGATAAGACGTACACTGGAGCGAACGGCGAACCGGTGACGGCTGTC
The DNA here is from genome assembly GCA_008974985.1 of bacterium MnTg02. Lineage (GTDB taxonomy): Bacteria > Pseudomonadota > Alphaproteobacteria > Rhizobiales > BFAS01 > MnTg02. The sequence goes on along the minus strand of BFAS01000196.1, from coordinate 14,208 downwards.
CGTGCTTTGGAACTTGCTGTTCGAAAGGACGGTTTCACCGTGCTTATTGGTCCGTCCGGATGCGGAAAGACGACCATTCTGCGCATATTGGCGGGACTGGACGAGGATTTCACGGGCAATGTGCCGCGGGTCGACGAGCAACGCATCGGCGTTGTCTTCCAAGAGCCTCGACTGCTCCCTTGGCGAATTGTGCGCGACAATATAATGCTTACTGCCGATGCTGAGTTCGGAAATGCGGAGCTAAACGCACTCGCCGAGGAACTTGGCATCATTTCTACCCTCGACCGGTTTCCCGGTGAACTTTCTCTCGGACTTGCGCGCCGGGTCGCGATTGCGCGGGCGTTCGCCGCTGCTCCCGACATGTTGTTGCTCGACGAACCTTTCGTCTCGCTGGATAATCCAACAGCGGAGCGATTGCGCCGGCTCTTGGTCCGTGTCTGGTCGGCCCGTCGCATAACGACGATTATGGTGACGCATAACCTTAGAGAGGCCATCCAACTTTCTGACCGGATCGTTGTGTTAACGCAAGGACCCGCCCGCGTTCGCGCAATAATAGATATTCCGACAAATCAGAAAGACAGAAACGAGGAAGAGATCGAGCGGCTGCACGGTGAGCTTATGCATACCTATCCGAATGCTTTTTAGTCCTCAAAAAGGGCCCTAGGCACCCGCTTTGCGGTGTTGGATGCCTTTGGCGGGATCATAAGCAAGAATTGCCGCACTCAAAAAGACAAAGAAGGCGCCGAGTATGACCAAGAGCGCTGTCACATTGATCTCCAAATAGAGCGCAAAGCGGATCAGCTCCACTGCATAGGTGAAGGGATTCCAGTTACAAATTTGGTAGAGAATGAGACTGGATTCCTGGATCTTCCAAAGAGGGTAGAGAGCGGAGGACGCAAAGAACATCGGGAAGATTACGAAATTCATGATACCGGCGAAATTTTCAAGCTGCTTGATTGTCGACGATAGCAGCATGCCCAGCGCGCCCAGCATCATACCCGTCAATATCATTGCGGGCATTGCAGCCAGATAACCGAATGGTGGCAGCTCGATCTCGAATGCATACGCGATCAAAAGGAAGATGTAGACCTGCAGCAGCGAAACCGCCACGCCTGCAAATAACCGCGACACGAGCAGGAATCCCCTCGGCAACGGCGTTATCATGAGTACCCGCATCGACCCCATTTCGCGGTCATAGACCATCGACAGCGAACTCTGCATGCCGTTGAAGAGCTGAATCATCGCGATCAGGCCCGGCACGATATAGACGTCGTACGTTATATAAGTTTGATAGGGTGGAATAATCGAAATACCGAGAGCCGCCCGAAATCCGGCGGCGAATATGAGAAGCCAGACAAGTGGCCTCACCAGGGCCGCGAAAAGCCGCTCCTTCTGCTGAACGAAGCGCAGAAGTTCCCGCCGGACGATCCCTGCAAAGGCTCTGACATAATGTTGACCTGTCATGCGACCTCTTGGCTGTCGTTTATGAGCTTCCTAAATGCATCATCCAAATCATTCGCTTGCACCCTGCGTATGACGTCTTCGGCTTTGCCTTTCTCGACGATACAGCCGCGATGAAGAACGATCAGGTCATCGCCCGGCTCAATCTCATCGATCAGATGGGTTGTCCATAGAACGGCCAATCCTTGTTCCTTCGCAAGATTATGGATATGGCGAACGATGGATGCCCGGGTCGGCACATCCAGACCGACCGTCGCCTCATCCAGCAGTAAAAGGCTTGGCCGGTGCAAGAGCGAGCGGGCAATTTCGACGCGGCGGCGATGACCACCATTTAGGTCACGAAGTTTTTCGTCGATGCGCTCCGGCATATCGAGAGCGCCAAGCATGTCTATCATGCGCCCCTCGGCATCCTCCCGGGAAAGGCCCTGTAGCGCCGCAAAATATCTAAGATTCTGCCTGACCGTCAGGTCAAGATCCAAGGCCGGTTGCTGAAATACGACTCCGAGGGGAGCGAGTGCCCGGTTTCCGGCATGCTTTAGATTGAGACCTTCCACCTCGATATCGCCGGTTCTGGAAACGAACATTCTCGTAATCAGGGAAATGAGCGTCGTTTTTCCCGCGCCATTGGGGCCAAGCATCGCCGTGAAACTGCCTGGAAAGACTTGGAAGTTAACATTATCGAGTACACGCTTTGAACCATAGGCATAGCCTAGGCCCGAGACTGAGAGCGCGGGGCGCCGAGCTTCATCGCCAGCCGAGGCCGGATCCGTTGTCATCAATAAAGTTCCTATCCAGAAACCAGAAACTCTTCCGCGCGGCCGCAATCAATGAGAGGCCGGCAAAGACATAAATTGTAAAGCCGGGAGCATTTGCTACACGATTAGCGGCACATCTCATAGTGTTTCTTCCACATAATCAAGGCGTCGTTTGCATATGACAAGCTATGATCGCGGGACGTTCCATCGAGCCGGGGTCCGCTTGAAAATGCTATTGGCCATCCTGCCTGGTTTCGCCCTTATAGAGTCCATGGGATACGGAACCGAGATCCTATACCGGTGGCAGATGCATCATTTACTTCGTAAGACGCCGATTGTTATTCTCCTCCCTCGTCGCATAAAAGGATTGATAATAATCTGATCGCGCGTGATTGTGCTTGGTCCGGCACGGCCGGAAATAAGAGAACACTAAAGAGCACTATCTTGGGAACGCGCTCGAACCCTTAAGTAAAAGGGCGCGCCTAAATCGGGAGAACAATGTGAGACAGTTGATATTCGCCACAGTAGCCTCTTTTGGAATGGTCTTTTGTACGCCCGGAGCGGATGCGATCGATGTTGTAGAATCCCAGATCTATTCTGTGTCGGCCGACAAACTGTGGGCAGAAATACGCGATTTTTGTTCCCTTAAGGATTGGCATCCGGCAATCGCCGATTGCTCCAAAACCACGAATAACGGCTTCACGCACCGCACACTCGTCACCAGCGACGGGGCGAAAATCAAGGAAGTCCGGTATTTTCATTCCGACAAAACCATGACGATCACCTACTCGATCTTGGAATCGCCGTTGCCCGTGATTGATTATTTGTCGACCATGACAGTTACGCCGGCCGGAAACGGAAAGACTGAGTTTGTCTGGCAGGGGCGTTTTGCAGCGCCGCAAGGAAAAGAGAAAGACGCAACTGACATTATCACCAGTATCTATCGTGCTGGTCTGGATAATCTAGTAAAAAAGCTTGCGAAATAAGAGTTGGATTGCGGGCGGTGATGGCCTTTGCCATCATCGGTTCGCTGCCCCACGCTGATCGAAGGGCTTTAAGTCCACACCATCGGCGGTGGCGCGATTATGGTTTGCGCCAGCCGACACTCAAAGACGGGCGACATCCAACGCCTACGAGCGGCGTCTTGAACCAATAGTTTGAGACCAACATTGCGACGCGTTGCTGTGTGCCTATTTTCTGCGCACTCCCGGGCACTCAAAAAAATTCTTGAATCGCTAGAGATTAGCCAAAACTCGTAATAGTATGCCCAAAATTTAGGCGCTAGGGAGGGAGTTCCCAATGATTGATGGTGCGGATACCGCCTGGATTCTGACATCCACAGTACTCGTTTTATTTATGACACTACCGGGATTGGCTCTATTTTACGGGGGGCTGGTCAGAGCAGAAAACGTCCTCTCGGTGCTCATGCATTGTTTTGCGATCGCGTGCCTAGTCTCTGTTCTTTGGCTTTTGGTGGGGTATAGTCTGGCGTTTAGCGAAGGAACGCCCTGGGTTGGCGGAATAGACAAATTCCTGCTGGCCGGCGTCGAACGCTCCACGGTCTACCCGGATACCAAAATTCCTGAAACAGTCTTTTTCATGTTTCAGATGACGTTCGCGATTATTACGCCGGCTCTGATCGTTGGCGCCTTTGTGGAACGTATCAAGTTCGGCGCAGTATTGCTCTTCAGCGGCCTTTGGCTGCTTATCGTTTATGCCCCGATCGCCCATTGGATCTGGGGTGGTGGATGGTTGGCATCAATGGGCGTTATGGATTTCGCGGGCGGTCTGGTTGTCCATGTGACCGCGGGCACGTCAGCTCTTCTGTTGGCGGTGATGCTTGGCGGCAGGATCGGATTTCCGAGCGATGTTCGCCCGCCCCACGCCCCGTGGATGACCATGGCCGGCGCGTCAATGCTGTGGGTTGGCTGGTTCGGGTTTAATGCGGGCAGCGCACTTGCGTCCGATGGCAACGCCGGAATGGCGATGACCGTAACCCACATATCGGCCGCGACGGCGTCGCTGGTCTGGGTCGTTATCGAATGGGCAAAATTTGGAAAGCCCAGTCTTGTCGGCATGGTTACGGGCACAATCGCAGGTCTTGCGACGATTACGCCAGCATCTGGATATGTTGGACCCGGCGGGGCGCTCATCATTGGTCTCGCCGGCGGAATTATTTGTTACATCTGTGTCGGACTGGTGAAACGGGGATTGAAAATCGACGATTCGCTCGATGTTTTTGCGGTCCACGGCGTTGGTGGAGCAACCGGAATATTTCTGACGGCAATCTTCGCCGACTCGGCGTTTGGCGGAGCGGGCTTAGCGGAGGGAACGTCAATTGGCGGGCAACTGGGTGTTCAGCTCACGGGCATTGGCGCCACGTTCGCATGGTCGTTAATCGCAAGCTTTGTGATCATCAAATTTGTGCAAATGACGGTCGGGCTCAAGGTTGACGAGAACGCTGAAGTCCAGGGGCTCGATATCACCTCACATGGCGAATCCGGCTACAATTACTGATCAATTTGATGAGCAAAATCGATGAAATTTATCATAGCGGTTATTCAACCATTCAAACTCGATGATGTGCGCGAAGCGCTTGCCGAGCTTGGCATCCAAGGCATGACAACAACCGAAGTTCGCGGCTTTGGCCGGCAGAAGGGTCACAAGGAAATATACCGCGGGTCGGAGTATTCCATAAATTACGTGCCGAAGATTAAGCTCGAAATCGCGGTTCCTGATGATCTGGCCGACCGGGTCGCCGAAGTGGTTCGTGAGAGTGCTCACACCGGCAACATAGGTGACGGCAAAATATTTGTTCTCGACCTGGAGTCGGCGGTTCGGGTGCGCACCGGCGAAAGTGGAACCGAAGCTCTATAGCACCGGTTTCGATCCTTGCTAAAATTTGGGGGAACCCGAGCGGGCTCACCACCCGTAAAGGTCATGCGCGCGTGCGCTGTGGCGGCCTTAATTTGCTGCGGCAAAGCAGGTCGCCAAAGTTAAATCAGCCGACGAATTATGCCACCATAAGACAAGGGTGCCCAAGATAAGGTGTAACTCAAGGCAGCATTCAAATTGTTGCTGAGTTACAGTCACTTAGGGCTCCAGACTTAAATCTGGCTTCCGCATAAAGTACGCTGCACATTCGGCCATGCGCCAGACTTACGAGGCCGAACGATATGGCGGTATGTTTGGAGGGAGACGCATGAGCCTACTTCAAGACGCACGCCAAGCTCCGGCAAAAATGAGCGCTTTGCGCAAAATTTTTATTTTTGTGATTTAGATATTTCCGTTTTTTCTCGCGGGCTGCGCCTATCTGATCGGAACCTACTATGAGCCGGCGTCCGCCTTGAGATCCGCAATGTTGACATGGCCGGTGCCACAATCGGTTTATCTCTGGTTGTTGCTATTGGTTCTCGTCGCGGTCGCATGGCTCGTCGCCGAGTTTATTTCGGTGACAAGCCGCAGAGACCATCGTCGCGGCGCTGCAGCTTGATGTGATCGTCAGCTTTTTAACGGCACTTGTCTTCACAGGCTTTGGCAGTTGGTGCGTTGGAGCAGACGCGCTGGATTGGTGGTTTATCGTTCCCTGGGGTCCACCATCATCGATGCCCTTACGGCCGGGTGGTTGAGTGTGAACAATGCAGCTCAAAAACCCTTCCTGAGCAAGAAGGGGAGCGAATAGCCGCAACGCGCTACGCGGTGATGAAATCCCTTAAATTTGGGAGATCGTATCCTTGGCAAACCCAATCGCGCCAGTTGTTTGCTCTGCTGGTTCATAGCGGACCTTACGGGCAAAAAACACATAGGCCGTTGGTAACCCAACTCGAACGTTGAGGAAATTGGATATTTCGATCTGATCCATACTCACATGGGCCAGAAATAAAGGGGGGGGCCAGAAATGAGGGGGACCAGAAAAAAGGCGGGCCTCGGAGCCCGCCCTAGTGGTCAAGAACGTCTCCGGTTCTCATTGCGAATTCGCGCAGCTTGAACCGGTTGACCGTCGTGCCTTAGCTATTTCTGCATCATCGCTGCTTTCCCTTTCGCCTGGAAAGTGGGCAAGGCTTCATCAAGCGGTCTGCCGACCGAACCTGACGGTGGCTTAATGCCGAGGTGAGCGGCGATCGTTGCGGCGATGTCCTCAGGTCCGACGGGCCGGCTCACCGTCTGGGCCTTGACGCCAGGGCCCGCGACCATGATCGGCACATAAGTATCGTACTCATAAGGCGATCCGTGCATGGCCGAGAACTGGTCCGCATTCGGGTAGAGATACCAGAACTGGTTTTAGACGATAAGAACGTTGCGGGCCGGCTTCGTCTCCGGTCCCGACGCAACCATCGAACTATGCCCAAAATCATGGAAAATAGTCTAAATCTCACCTGAGTGGCATCACGACAACAGACTTGGAAAAAGGAGCAGCTCATGCCATTCTCACGCTACAAAACAATCCCATCTGGGAGATATGGTCTTGGGAGGAAGTGAAATGAAAAAAATATCGTTTTGGAACAGTGCTCTTTCGGCACGGGTTGTAGGCCTGTTGCTGTTTGGAGCGCTACCCGCTACTGGTTACGTCCAGCAAGCAGCTGCTGCGGAAACCCCTAAACTCGTGCTCCAGATCACCGTCGACCAGCTACGCGGCGACATGCCGATACGCTTCAAGGATCGTTTCGGCGAGGGCGGCTTTCGCTACCTAATGAACAAAGGCATCTCTTACACCAATGCCCATTACCAGCACTCGACTACGTTTACCGCCGTCGGCCACGCCACGCTCGCCACTGGCGGCAGCGCCGCTCAGCACGGCCTCGCCGGCAACGACTGGTACGATACGAAAACCGAGGAACGGGTCTACTGCGTGGAGGATCCCCGCAATCCAATCATCGGCAAGGAAGTTACCGCAAAGACTAAGCACAAGGGGACTTCGCCCCGCAACCTGACATCAAGCACGATCGGCGACGAATTGATCCTCGCCTCGGGCGGCAAGTCGCGGGTTTTCTCAGTTTCGATCAAGGACCGTGGAGCCATTCTTCCTGGCGGACAACTAGGCAAGGCGTTCTGGTATTCCTCGGGCTCCGGCAAGTTCGTCTCCAGCACCTACTACTACAAGGACTACCCGAAATGGGTGGCAGCCTGGAATAAGACCGATTACGCCGGCAAGTACAAAACGGTCACGTGGACCCTGAAAGAGCCTCGGTCGAAATACGTATACGGCGACCAAGACGACCGGCCCGGCGAGAAGGGCTACAAACACCTGAAAGCGACATTCCCGCATGTGCTCGGCAACGCGAAGAAGGATGCGGACTTCTACAAGGCGCTCCGCTTTACGCCGATGGGCGACGAAGTGACACTTGCGTTTGCCAAGGAGCTAATCAAGCAGGAGTCCCTGGGCCAGGGTGAGGCCACCGACATGCTGGCGATCAGTTTCTCCGCAACCGACTATCTCGGTCATGCTTTTGGTCCGAACAGTCTGGAATATGAAGACAATTTGCTTCGGATGGACGCTACTTTGGCCGATTTGTTCGGCTACATCGACAAGACGATCGGGCTGGACAAGACACTGATCGTGCTGTCCTCGGACCACGGGATCGACCAGGTGCCTGAGACCATAACAGAAGGCTTCTACATGACCAGGAGTGGCGAGGGCGCCGGGCGGCACAACCCGAAGACCTTCATGTTGCGCGTCAATGCCGCCCTGCAGGCGCATTACAATACCAAGGAGCCCTTCGTTTCAGCGTTCTGGAACCCGAGTCTCTATCTGAACCTGGAAACGGTGAAAAAATTGAATCTCAAATTGTCTGATGTCGAGGATGTACTCAGAGATGCGATCCTAAAAGTTCCAGGTTTTGCCTACGCCGTGACACGGACGGACTTGTTGTTAGGTAGGGTGACGAATGACCCAATTCTGAATAAGGTTCAGAATGCATTCCATCCGACCCGTTCCGGCAATGTCCTGGTCGTCCAAAAAGCTGGCTGGTATCTCTATCCGAAAGTTAATCTGTTTGCCGCCATGCACGGGTCCCCTTATTCGTACGATACTTACGTGCCGATCATGTTTGCGGGGCCGGGCATCAAACAGGCGACCGTCACCCGGCTTGTCGCGCCGAGGGACATCGCTGCGACGGTAACCAATTATCTCGGAGTCAAACCACCCTCCGGTTCAGTGGGTACCGTGCTAAGTGAAGTCGTGGCCGGCAACAAGGTCATGAACTAATTATTAAGCGTGTCACACCACTTGCCGAATACAATAACATCCCAGCCTGCACCAAGGTGAACTTGGTGCAGGCTGGTTCGCTTTTTCAGGACCGAGAGACCTTCCCTTCAATATCTGTTCGAAAGGTTTGACAGTAATCGCGTCGATGCGTGGTGAGTTGGCCGATGCAAAGCCCTCGACGGAGCCGTAGCGAACGTCAGTCGATCCTACGGTTTTGCCGGGCTGTATCGGCACTTGTGAATGCGCGGCATTTCGAAACTGCCTGCTCGACAAGCCATCGGCAGGTGTCGGGCTTTCCCTGGAAACATGGCTTCGAATTTGACTGTAAGCAAGCACCGGTGTAAAGATTGACGCGGGGTCAGGGATGATATTTAGCATGTCCGAGTCCAGCATCCAGCACAGATATGCGACAAGTGGATCCAGTGTCGTACGTGTAGAAGGCCTTCGCCACGATTTCGGCGGACGTACTATTCTCGACATCCCGAATTGGACCGCACACAAAGCAGAACATTACCTGGTCCTCGGGCCGTCGGGCAGTGGCAAGACGACGTTGCTCAACATTCTAGCCGGCCTTCTGCGCCCGACGGCGGGAACTGTCAGCGTCTCGGAACAGGACATCGGCTCCCTCGGGTCGGGCGTCATGGATGTCTTTCGCGGTCGCCATATCGGTATAGTCTTTCAGACACTGCACTTGCTTTCGGCGCTCTCTGTGGCCGACAATCTGCATCTCGCCCGTTACATGGCCGGCTTGCCGAGACAGGATTCCCGCGTCCGTCGTGTGCTCGACGATCTCGGTCTGAGGTCATTGACGAACGCGCGCGCACGCGCGCTGAGCCAGGGAGAGGCCCAGAGAGTTGCGATTGCCCGCGCCGTCATCAATGAACCCGCTGTGATTCTCGCAGACGAGCCGACTTCAGCCCTCGACGACGCCAACACCACGCAGGTCATGAATTTGCTCTACGAGCAGGCCGAAACCTGCGGAGCGACGCTGATCATCGCCACCCACGACCGGCGGATCAAGGATCGTTTCACGGCCGTTCTCGAACTCGGGGCGCGGCAATGAACCTGCTGACGCTGAGCCTCGCCTACCTCCGTGACCGCGCCCTCAACTCGGCCCTCAACCTTGTTTTACTCGCACTCGGAGTGGCGACCATCGTCCTCCTGATTCTGTTTGCCAGCCAATTCGAGGAGCGCTTGACCAAAGACGCAAGGGGGGTCCATCTGGTGATCGGCGCCAAGGGAAGCCCGTTGCAGCTTGTCCTTTCCAGTATTTTCCATGTCGACATCCCGACCGGGAACATTTCACTCGCGGAGGCGACAAAGATCAGCAAGCACCGGTTGGTGGCGAGCGCCATCCCGCTGGCGCTCGGCGACGCCTATCGGGGTTTTCGCATTGTTGGCACCGAATCCAGCTATCCCGCCAGCTACAAAGCGGAGCTGGACGACGGCCGTCTCTGGAAGAAACCATTCGAGACGACTATCGGCGCCCGTGTCATGAAGGAGACCGGGCTGAAAGTAGGCGATATGTTCTCTGGGGCCCATGGTATCAAGGGCACTGGCAAGGTCCACGAGGAGAACGGCTACCGCGTCGTCGGCGTCTTTAAGAGGACAGGTACGGTCATCGACCGACTCATCTTGACGACGATGGAGAGCGTCTGGATCATTCACGAGATCAAGGAGGAGGCAAAGGCCAAAGGTCTCATGATCGAGGGCCCGCCCTCGGAGGAGCGCGAGATAACAGCGATGGTGATCCGCTACCGTTCCCCGATCGCGGCCATCACGCTGCCCCGGTACATCAATGCCAATACCGGGATGCAGGCGGCCTCGCCCGGATACGAGATCAGGCGGTTGATGGCCTTGGTCGGGGTCGGCGTTCAAACGCTCCAGGGTTTCGGTATCATGCTCATCGCCACGGCGGCGCTGAGCATGTTCATCGCGCTCTATAACGCTATGCAGAACCGCCGCTATGATATCGTCATCATGCGTAGCCTGGGCGCAACGCGAAGGAAGCTCTTCTGCCAGATTCTGCTGGAGGGCCTGATTTTGGCCTGTGCCGGGACAGTGTTGGGAATCGTCATCGGGCACGCGATTATAGAGCTGCTTGGTCAATTGCTGCCCCAGGCTAGAGCCATGGGGCTCACCGGCGTGATCTGGGTCCGGGAGGAATGGTACCTCTTACTTCTTTCTGGCATAGTCGGACTCGTATCGGCCGCATTGCCTGCGGTGCAGGCCTACAGGACCGACATCGCGGTGACGCTGTCGGCAAGATGAATGGGAGACTTTGGCTATGACCAAAACAATAGGGAGTTTGGCGGCCGCGACGTTCGGGGCACTTGCGCTGCTCGGGTTTGCCGTGTCCATCGCTTCGATACCGTCGGCCGTTGCTAAGAGTGATATCGAAAACATTACGGTTTATAAAGGCAAGACCATCAAAGACTTGGTGGAAAAATCCATCGACGGTGCTGTTGCCTGGAAGACCTTGATGAATGTCTTCGTTCGCTTGGAAGAGAGTGACAGAGGCACACTGTTCATCCCCGAGTTCAATGAAGCTGTGGCGGCACTCGACGGAAAGGAAATTGAGATTCAGGGCTTCATGTTCCCACTGGAACCGACGACCGACATACCAGACGCTGAGGACCACTTCCTTCTAAGCTCCGTTCCCGCTAGTTGCCCGTATTTTCACGTTTACGGCGGTCAGATCATCGATGTCATCGCGGCCGAAAAAGTAGAGTTCGACGAGGATGATCCAATACGCATTCGGGGTCGGCTTGCTCTATTGCATGAGAACCGCGATGGCCTTTTTTATAGGATGACGGAGGTTAGGCTGGTCCAGTGACAGGCCCGACAAACCACCCAGTGTAGGAGGGCTTTGGCCGGCCGCAGACAAGCGGGAGAGCGAGGATCTCAGCGCGGCCCCAATCGACACTTTCTCATTGCGTGAGGACATGAGGTCGGTCTTTGGGACACAGCTCCCGTTCGGTGATCGATTACCCGAAGTCCACTTCAGAACATAAGCGGACGCCACGGGGCAATCGGTTCGCAAAATATCTCATCGCCTACCGACAATTGCTGCGGGCGTCTCACAACGCTTCGGCGATCTCGTAGCGAACCGGCACCGAATAGGCTGGATCCTCGTGCATCGCCCAGTACATTTCCTTCAGCCGCAAAGTGACCGGGCCCGGAGCGCCATCGCCCACTGCACGATGATCGACGCTGCACACCGGCATGATGCCGCCTGCCGTGGAGGTGAGGAACACCTCATCGGCACGCCCCAGCATCTCTATAGGGATTTCAGCAAGCCGGCTTTCAATATTGAGCTTGGCCGACAACTCCAACACGGTTTTTCGCGTGATCCCCTCCAGAACGCAGCGGTCAGGTGAAAGTAAAACGCCATCTTTAAGGACGAAGATGTTCCAGCCGCGCCCTTCGGTAATATGGCCGTCTTGATCAGGCAGGACGGCATAGCGCGCGTCCCGGTCATAGGCCTCGAAAAGGGCGCGAACGAAATCGAGCCTGCCGAAATTTTTCACGGTTGGATCCACCGAGCCGGGCGCGATACGGACCGTCTTCGCGACAATGATCTCGCAGCCTTGCTCCACCTCCGCGTCCTCGATCGCGGCATAGTATGGCATTGCCCAGACCATGAAGCGGTTCTTGCAGCTTCGTAGATCCTTATGAGCACTGGCTGGCGAGCCCCTGGTCGCGACAAACGTGATCAACGCATCGCTCAACTCCGCGCGGGCAACACAACCGTGAAGAACCTCGCCAACCTGGTCACGGCTATGGTTGAGGGTGTCATAGCGGCGCTCTGAAATCGACTGCTCCCAACGGTCGAGATGATCATCGAGCCGGAAGAAGCGTCCATTGCGCACATGCACCGCGTCATAACACATGTCGGAAAGCTGAAAGCCCATATCGGTAATGGGAATGCGCATTTCAGCCACGGGCAGATAGGTGCCATCCATGTAACCCACCCCCGCACCACCATAATTGCTTTCAGCACCCATAATTTTGTTCCCATAGGCTCAATAGGATTGCGAATTGGTATCTTTAAGCCGGGTTGAAGATATCCTGGTTGGACTGGTCTGCGAATATCCAATCTAGCCAAAACAATCCGGCGAACAAATTCTTAATATCCAGAGAAGCGAAAAGTTAAATGACGTATCTTCTCATCTGTGCTCGATTGACTTGCGATCAAGCAACCGAGATTTCGCTATGACAGTTACGATATCTGCGGCGATAAATTCAGACCGGCTCTGGCAACGTCATATGGACATGGCAGAGATTGGAGCAACGCAAGCCGGTGGTGTTCACCGCTTGGCGCTGACAGATGAAGATATCGAAGCCCATAAGTTGCTGATGCAATGGGCCTCCACCCGGGGCTTTTCCGTTGAGCTTGATGCCATTGGCAATATGTTCATTCGCCGCCAGGGCCGCGATCCCTCGCTAGCACCTGTTGCCAGCGGCTCGCACACGGATACGCAACCTAAGGGGGGCCGCTTTGACGGTATCTTCGGTGTTTTGGCAGCCTTCGAAGCGTTGGAAGCCATTGATGACGCAGGCATAAAAACAGAAAGGCCAATTGAGGTCATTGCCTGGAACAATGAAGAAGGACCGCGTTTCGTCCCGGCTTGTATGGGATCAGCGGCCTATGCCGGAGTCGAGCCTCTTGATGCGATGCTGGCCAGCCAAGATCCAGACGGCATCAGCATGGGAGAATGCGTTGAAGCGCTGAAGGCGGCAATGCCCGAAGCTGGCGTCCGGCGGCTCGGCGCGCCGCTCCACAGCTTTGTAGAAGCCCATATAGAACAAGGCGTTGAGCTTGAAGCCAATGGCAACACAATAGGTATCGTCACAGGTATGCAGGGCTATCGCCGGTTTCGTGTGACGGTCACGGGCGAGGATGCGCATTCGGGGACCACACCGAGATCGCGGCGCAGGGATAGCTTCGTTGCCGCGACCGATATGGCCGTTGCGCTGCGTGCGCTGCTTTGGGACAACGAGGATATCGTTCGCTTTACCATCGGACGTTTTGAAGTTTTCCCGTGCGGCATTTCTGTCGTTCCCGGCCGTGTGGAATTTACAATAGATCTTCGCCACCCGGTCGCCGAGACACTCCACACGCTTGGCGATCGTATCAGCGATATTTGCGCCGCCCACGCCGGGCCGTGCGAGGTCAAAGTTCGCGAATTCATCAACTCCGACCCGATGGCGTTTCCAGATTCTATGGTTTCCCAGATTGAGACCGCCGCCAATCGAAGAGGCTTTGCCCATCAGCGAATCTATTCAGCCGCCAGTCATGATGCGCGGCATATTTCAACCCTCTGTCCGGCCGGCATGATATTCATTCCCTGCTGGCGCGGCATTAGCCACAATGAGGCCGAAAGAGCGGAACCTGAGGACATAGCTGCCGCCGCACAAATTATCGCCGATTTGTTTGTCGAGCTTGGCAACGCCTAGAGCCCATTCGATGAACCCCAATTCATCGAATGGGCTCTAGCTCTTTGTTATTAATCATTTTCCGGGCGGAAAACCGCACACACTTTTCCTGAAAATACTCTAGCGGCATGGGGCTAGCGCCAAATGAGCCTACACGCGAGCGGTGCGCGTATAACCAGTCGCTTACCCTGTTTCGCCATCAATTTGCCATTTGCCTGGCACGATAGTGCCCATATCCCCGTATAGCTAAATCGAGCATATCCCGAGTTTCAAAATAAGGGTGGGAGTGTCCCGAGTTTTTTAATTGGGGAGCATTTAGCGTGAAGCGTTTCGTCAGTATTTTTCTAT
>BFAS01000195.1 GCA_008974985.1 bacterium MnTg02 | reverse complement strand
CGACAAATTCATTGTGAACTTAAAGCTCTGCCTGATCGCACTAATGCAGGACCGCGTCAGTCACGTGACCCACTCCTGTGAGCCGCGCAGCGAAGAGGATATTCGTGCAGCGATCAAGAGTCAGAAAGAGGCCGCTGAGAAAAACGAGAAGCGAAAGAGGGGTCCTTCGAAGCAGAAACCATAGCCAAGTAAACTTCCTTCGCCCAAAACTCTTCTCCAGCGAAAGCCAGCTCCATCCCGTACAGCACCGACGCTCCCGCCCTCACCATTTCCAGCGTTACTTCGATCTCACCATCATCAGTTGAGATCGGGCCTTCTTTGGCCGTATCCGTAGTGTTGCTCAGTATTGGAACTCAAATCCGCTAACTTAAGTATATTGTCGCCTCCACCTCTAATGGCGCTGAGCCTAATAAACGCTCTGTGTACGTCCACACATTTCATAATACCAGCAGTATTTGATCGTTTAGGTGTACAGACAATTCCGTTTTTCTTGAAGAAGTTCAAACAATTGCAGGCAGCTCTCTTCCCACACTCAAAGTTGCTCGGCGTTATCGCAAACCGCACCCGAGGATCGAAGCTGACGCCATCTGAAATGGAAGTGATGCAGAGAATAAAACAACAAGGAACTGATGCTTGGGGCGAAATGATTGATACATTTGATTGTCAGAGCATCCCAAATCACGTTGCGATATCCGCAAGCGAAGGTCCCGCCTACATGGACTCTCCAGAAATCCGCCAAATTTTCGATGAGGTGGGAACTGCTTTTTTGGCGAAATTCGGAGTTCCCCCACCGGCAGTTTGAGTTTACTCGTTTCCGCTTTTATTTGAAACCTTTCAACGACCTGGCATTAGTTTACTAAGAAGATGAAGGAAGAGAAGACGATGAGCTGCATGAGAACATTGCGCAGTTGTCTCTTCACAGTTTGCATTCTGCTTGTGACTGCGTTGGCTCCCGCAAAGGCTGAGGACCTCACGGCAGGCGAAGCTCGCAGCCTTTGCCAGGGACGCTTATGTCTACGGCTTTGCCATTGTCGAGAATTACAAGGCAATCTTCGGGATGAGTGTATTTCAGCAGTCTACCGCCTATAGCGGCTTCAACAAGTTCCTTCATGCTCGCGCGAGTTTACCGGGAATGAACTCTTAAACGGTCAAATCTGCCACCATCCTTGCCGAAACCGGAATTTGAGGCCATTGCGGTTATTGAAGGTCTGGTTTCAGAGCCTGCGTGATGTAACGAAGTTGGGGGTAAAAATTGGGGTAAAATGAAGGTCGGTTCGATTTTTTTCCGTTAAATATCAAACATGTACGACCATAGTTCGAGTCCCTCCGTCGCACCAAGGTCCGTAATATCAAATGTTTAAGTAGAATTCGTGCTGCAGGGCGGGCAATCCACACACAGGACGGCGAATAGGTTTCGGCAAAGGCGTCTCACGCCATCATCTGACCGCAAGCAATCTTTCCGCAAATTCGAGAAATCCCGCAGCGCTGCGTTCTTTCGTAATCCATGCCGGTTTGGGATCGCATAGATCGGCATAGTCCAAAACGTTTGCAACGCCGACGGATTGTTCAAAAAAGGAAAACATCGGAGCGTCGTTGGGCGAATCGCCGATAAAGGTGAACCCGTCCTGATCTTGATCCAAATCGGCGGAAAACAGTTCGATCGCCAATCGCTGCGTCATGCCGAGTTTATCATAGTGTCCGAACCAGCCATTGACGTGTATCGAGCTGACTTTGGCCGTTGCGCCATGCTTCTCAAAAATTCCCACGATCTCGTCTACTTTTTCCATACAGAGGGGGGCGACATCTTCACGAAAATCGATGGCGACATCTGTCTCGCGATAGCGCTGATCAGCGGAGAGGGCCGCACCGGGAACTTTCGAGATGACTTCCTCAGCGATCGAAGAAAGCCGCGCACATTTTTCCTCTCTAACGTCTTTTGAATCATAGTACGTCCTGATCATGTGGCGCCGCTTCGTGTCGTAGCGAAAATAAAACGCGCCGTTTTCACCGACAATCCCGTCAACCGGCCACATTCGCGCAATCATGTCGCACCAGCCCGCAGGCCGGCCCGTGACTGGAACGACAGCAATATGGTTGTTGCGCAACTGTTCCATCGCGACAATAACTTCGCCGGTTATGTGACCATCCTGCGTGATCGTATCGTCAATATCCGTGAAAAGACCGCGTAATCGCTGCCAGATTGGATCAGGACTTTCGGCAATTGGTTTGGGATCTGGCAATAGCAATGTCCGATAATGTTGCTGGGATCGTGGACGTCAGGCAACGCAGGCCATGCGGTAATTGTCAACAGGCCCTAAAGCATTTTCAGGAAAAGTGTGTGTGGTTTTCCGCTTCGCGCGAGCGGCCGAGTTTTCGTAGACTTTCAGGCAGAGGCGTTTTGCTGCTACCCACTACGGATTGGACGGTTTCCGGGCCAGACTTAGGTGCTTTGCCAGCACTTCCATACAATGCTTCCCGTTTGGACATTTCTTCGCGCTTCTCATTTACTGGAAATTTTGTGGCGGTATGATCGGCCGAACGAAAGCAAGCTTCAGGAAACGACCTATTGTCTCAGTCGCAACAGCATCTCACCGTATCCGTCTGGCGCGGAAAGTCAGAAGGCGCGTTCCAGGACTACCAGGTGCCGCATCTGGAAAACCAGACGGTCCTTGATATCGTCACCTGGATTCAGCGCTATTTGGATCCGACGTTGAGTTATCGATTTGCGTGCCGCGTCGGGATGTGCGGTTCATGTGCAATGACCGTCAATGGGACGCCGCGCTGGACGTGCCGGACGCACGTTTCGAAAGTCGCGCGAGATGGCCGGTTAAAAATCGGTCCGCTCTCCAATCTTCCCGTCATCAAGGATCTTGCCGCTGATATGACCGCGTTTTTCGAGAAATGGCAACGCGCGGAGGCGCGATTCACGCCGACCAAAACGCGCCTGGATCCGATTGAGCAAATCCCGCCAAGTTCACCGGCGCGTTTGGCCGCAAGCGCAGCCATTGAATGTATCAATTGCGGCGTATGCTATGCGGCCTGCGACACCGTGCGCTGGAACGCCGACTATCTTGGACCAGCGGCGCTCAACCGCGCCTGGACACTTGTGAACGATGTCCGCGATGGCGGTCAGGACGTTCGGCTCAGGGCGATTTCCGCTAATGGTGGCTGTCACAATTGCCATAGCCATCAATCTTGTCAGGTGCTCTGTCCTCAGAATCTCAATCCGACCGCATCGATTGCGGGGCTGAAGCGGTTGACAGCAGCAGCATTTATTCGCGGGGGCCTAAAGTAATGGATGTGCGTCTTTATCTTGCGCAACGCATTTCAGCGGCCGTAATGCTGCCGCTCGTCATACTTCACATTCTCATCATTCTCTATGCGGTGAGTGATGGTTTGAATGCCGTTGAAATTCTTGAGCGCACCAGAGGCAGTCTCTTTTGGGGTGTGTTTTATGGGCTCTTTGTCGTGAGCGCCGCTATTCATGCTGCGATAGGCGTTCGGGCGATCGCGCGGGAGTGGACGCCGGCCACCGGGCGCACGCTTGACTATGGGGCGGTGCTGTTCGGACTTTTATTGCTGGTGCTCGGCGCGCGCGCCGTCAGCGCCGTCGTGCTATAATGCAGGCACATCGCAGACAGACCCTCTGGTTAGCCGCACTCATTCACCGGCTATCCGGTCTCCTCCTGGCGATTTTTCTGCCCATTCACTTTCTCGTCCTGGGGCTCGCCATAGAGAGTGAGGCAAAGCTTGAAAATTTCCTGCGCTGGACGGAAAACCCTTTGGTAAAATTTGCCGAGATGGGGTTGGTGTTCTTGTTGACTGTTCATTTGCTCGGCGGCGCACGCTTGCTCGTGTTGGAGAATTTCCCGTGGAGAGTCTGGCAAAAACTGTTCGCGACAATCGCTGTCGGTATCTCGGCGCTGATTGCGTTCGGTTTCTTGTTCCGGGTGATGTAGAGCGTATTCCCGAAAAGTGTGGGTGGTTTTCGGTTAAGAATACGCTTTTGAACAATAAGATAGAGCGCTTTGCATGCTACAATTCAAATCAATCGCGCTCTAGGTGAGGGAAATGCTGGAGAGGCATAAGACGGACATCCTTATTCTCGGCAGCGGTGGCGCCGGCCTCTTCGCCGCGCTTCATGCCCATGCAGCAGATCCGAGTCTGTCCATAACGATCGCAACAAAGGGTCTGCTCGGCAAATGCGGCTGCACCCGAATGGTCCAAGGCGGATATAATGTTGCGATAATTCCTGGAGACTCCATAGAGCGCCACTTTATGGATACGATCGAGGGGGGGAAGTGGCTGCCGCACCAAGAGCTCGCCTGGACCCTTTGCGAAACCGCTGTCGAGCGCGTGCAGGAACTCGAAAACGAAGTGGGTTGTTTTTTCGACCGCAATCCAGACGGCACCCTCCATGGCAAGGCCTTTGCCGGGCAGACGTTCGACCGAACGGTCCATAAAGGCGACCTGACCGGGATTGAGATTATCAACCGGTTGATGGAACAGGTTTGGGCGCGGCCCATCGGACGCCTCGAAGAGCATCGCGCCATCGCACTCATACCAGCGGCCGGAGAACGCGCGATCGCAGGCGCACTCCTCATCGATATCCGCACCGGTCAATTTAGGCTGGTTGAAGCGAAAGCCGTTCTGCTCGCCACCGGCGGCGGGCCGACCATGTACCTCTATCACACGCCCTCCGGCGACAAGAGCATGGATGGGCTGGCCATGGCGCTCAGGGCCGGATTGCCTTTGCGCGATATGGAGATGGTGCAGTTCCACCCCACAGGATTGCTTGCCGGCCCCGATACGCGGATGACGGGCACCGTCCTTGAAGAAGGGTTGCGGGGCGCGGGCGGTTATCTTCTGAATGGCGATGGTGCGCGCTTTATGGAGGGCGCTTATGAAAATGCCGAACGCGCCACGCGGGATATTGTCAGCCGCGCTATTTACCGGGAGATGCGGGAGGGCCGGACAACGCCGAATGGAGGCGTCTATTTAACCATGGATCATTTGGGCCCGGACCGCGTCGCCAAGATGTTCAAGGGTATGGTGGAGCGTTGTGCGGATTGCGGCTTTGATTTGGCGGGCGGCCGCGTTGAGGTGGTGCCGACGGCCCACTACTTTATGGGCGGTGTTGTTTGCGCGCCGGACACCTCCACCGAACTGCCGGGGCTCTTTGTCGCCGGTGAAGATGCGGGCGGCGTTCATGGCGCCAACCGTTTGGGCGGCAACGGCGTTGCAAATTCCACAGTTTTTGGCGGTATTGCCGGAGATAAGATGGTGCGCTGGATTGGGCAAGAGCCTCATCGCATGGCACCTGATGAAACCATGATCGACGAGGAAATGGAGCGGGCGCGGCACCCCTTTAGGAAGCCAACAGGCAGTGTGGAAGAGATCCGGGAAAAGCTCTTGAGCATAATGTGGGATCAGGTTGGCGTCGTCCGCAACGCGCGGGACTTGAATGCGGGTCTTGAGAGCCTGGAAGAGCTGCGGCAACAGTTGTTGCGCGACACAGGGATTGTGGAGAATGACCTCGCCTTCAATCTCAGCTGGCATGATTGGCTCAATCTTAGAAATCTGATTGAAGTGAGCCAGGTCATCGCCTCAGCCGCACTTCAGCGCGAAAACTCTCGCGGCGCGCATTACCGGGAAGATTATCAAGACGCTGGCAGTTTGGTGGATTCAAGGTTTATAATTGTGCGAAAATCAAATGATCAGATTGCGCTCACCGACCAACAGGTCGATTTCACGCATGTCCGGCCTGGCGAGACCCTGATCACGGATAAAGCAGGCGCGCCGGAAGCAGCGGAATAGGATTGAACCCATGATACCGATTTCAACCGTCGAGACGGCAGCGAATGACCTCATGGCAAAGGCCGCCATCGAAATCCCCGATGACTATGTCGAGGGATTGCGGGAGATGGCCGATACGGAAAGCGGCGATCTTTCGGCCTTTGTCATCCGCGCGATGCTCGACAATTATGAAGCGGCGAAAGAAGACCGCCGCGCCATGTGCGCCGATACGGGGTTGCCGCGCTGGTATGTCAAAATAGGCAACGAAGCGCAGATTGAGGGCGGTCCCGTCAGGCTTGAAGAGGCTCTGCGCCGGGCGACGGCGGATGCAACCCACAATGTGCCGCTCCGGCCAAACCGGGTCCATCCGCTTTGGCGCACAGATCACAATAATAATTGCGGGATCAACGCACCGGAAATTGAATATTCGTTTCACCCCGATGCCAGTTGGATCGAGTTAACGACGGTGCACAAAGGCGGGCTTTTCGGATCAGATTATCGAATGCTGTTTCCGGGAGATGGTATCGACGGCATCAAGCGCTTCTTCCTTGATACGCTGGTTGGATTCGGTAAGCGCGGTCTCGCTTGTCAGCCGGCGATTGTCGGCGTTGGCATTGGCGGTTCCAAGGATATCAGCATGACCCTTGGCAAGCAGGCGGCTTGTCTCCGAACGGTCGGAAGCCGCAATCCTGATGCCAAAATCGCGGAACTCGAAGACGAGTTAAAGGTGATGGGAAACTCGATC
>BFAS01000194.1 GCA_008974985.1 bacterium MnTg02 | reverse complement strand
GGCCGGCATCATTCGAGAACACGCCGCGCGCCACACCAAATCGAATGGCTGCCCAAACGGCTGCGCCGGCAAAGCCGCCGGTTGCTGCGGAAGGCGTGAACGCATGCGTAAAGATCAAGCCAAAGGCGGCTGGAATAGCATCAGCATGCAGCACGAGAACCAATGCTCCCGCGGAAATATAAGCGATTGCCATGACCGGCACGAGCTTGCCGGCAACGGTCGCGATGCGCTCGATGCCACCAAGCAAAACAGCGCCGACGAGCACGACGAGGACAATACCGGTCAGCCATTCAGGAATGGCGAAGTTTGCATTCAGAGCATTGGCGATGGAGTTCGCCTGTACCATGTTGCCGATACCGAAACCGGCAATTCCAGCGAACAGCGCAAAGGCGGCCGCCATCCAATTCCAATTTTTGCCGAGACCATTCTTGATGTAATACATCGGCCCGCCGACAAACTTGCCGCGCTCGTCTTCTTCGCGATAATGGACAGCCAGTACGGCTTCGGCAAATTTCGTCGCCATGCCGACCAGTGCGGTCATCCACATCCAGAAAATCGCGCCCGGGCCGCCGAGAAAGATAGCGGTCGCGACGCCGGCAATGTTACCGGTGCCGATAGTCGCCGCCAAGGACGTCATGAGGGCATTGAAGGGGCTGATCTCGCCTTTGCCACCAGGAATCCGGCCCTGCCACAAGAGCTTGAAGCCAAACGGGATCTTCAGGATCGTTAGTAGTTTTAGTCCGACAGTCAGGAACAGGCCGACGCCCAAAATCAGGACCAGCATTGGCACGCCCCAGACAATACCGTTCAACCAGCTAACAGCATTGGTGATGGCTTCCATGGAACTTCCTCCCAGAAGTGGTTGCACTTCAAATTGTGTTGGTTGAGATCATAAATTCACAGCCTGTGATTTCCCGGACTAAAGATACCGGGATCTGAATCGCAGGGCGATATTTGAGAAAATTGATAAGGCTGAAAAATTTGCACACATAAGTTTCCCGGTGAATTCCGGTCGCGGGCCGCATCTGTCCCAAAGCCAAAATGTGCAAGGTCACAATGTAAACTCTTGCACCTTCGGTGCGGTTGACTACGCAACGGTCTCTCTCGGACCACAGTAACTAGTTCAACCCAAGATAATTTCCTAGGTTGACCAGGAAAATGACAGCCAGCTTGATAACATAAGGAGAGCAGGAATGACAGAATAAAGCCGTCCACGATGAAAAACGGCGAGTGCTACGAAGCAACAATCAGAATAACCCGTGACCTCCCATGGTTAGGACGCCGACTAAAGTTTGTGCTCTGACTCTGTCCGTCGACAGGCTGGTCAACGCCCGTCTCCGGCACCAGCTTCACATTCACGTACCGGTTCTTCTCGTAACGCTCGGGGCGAAGAAGCGGAAACGAACCCACGACCCAGGAAATGGATTGGACGTCAGGGTGCGCCGTGCGCGCAAAGCGCGCCGAAAATAGCATTATCCTGTAAAACGAGCTTTGTCTGATGATTGTCGGCAGACCCTGGGAAATGGTTGTGTGGACGTTCGAAGATTAAGTGTTTATCCGAACGATCACTCTCTCAGGGGGCAATATGGCGCAAGGGCCTCTTCTCAAGACACCGCAAAGACGATTTGCAAGTAAGATCATGGTCTAAACGCCTACGTTCAGATGCCGTTTTTACGAACGTGATTCAACTCTGCCTGTTCAATTTGCTGACTGGCTTTTTCATGTCAATTTCGGCCTATGCACGAACAAAGAAGAGGTTTTTTCGATTAATAACTTGATCTCTATTGCGTCTTAAGCCACCTTTTCATGGAAGGGGTTAGCTGAGTGTCTGCTTGTGGAGTTTGGTATGCTAAACAACTTTCTTAGAGTCTTTGTAATTGCGTTCGTTTCCTTATCATGTGCTGGATGCTTTGAGTCAGAGAAGCTTTTAATCACGGCGAGTGATGATGTAACTCCGTTTCCTAAAAAGTTTTGGCTCACTCCCATCCGCAGGAAAGAAGATGGAAAAACAGATCAGGGGTTGACCATAGATCGAGGGTTGATCAAGGAAACAAATTACGTAAGGTTAGACAAGTGGAGGTATATAAAATCAAAAGGCATGAACGAACCGGGGGGGGAAATCTATTTCACTGATATTCCAGGTCACAAGGATAAATACATTATGTCCTGGGAATCGGAAAGTAACAACAATTATGTTATTATTGCATATAAATCTACTGCAGATTATATAACAGCTTTGGATTATTTAACAGTTATGGATTCATTCGATTCTGATGCGCTTTATGGAATAAAGCAACTCAGCAAGAGGAAAAGAAAAGAATTTATTGATATATTGGACCACGATATATTCATGAACTCAGATGAATATAAGAAAATATTGACTGCCAATGAAATCCGATTTGAACAGGGTATGTTTGACCAAATAAGGATTTATTCTATAGACGATTTAAAGAAAGCGGCAGGCCTTTTGATTGACAATAGCAATGGCAGGGTCATTCAGAAATTAAAAATCTCAAAAACGCCTCCCGATCGGTCCGCCCCGAAATCGGAACAACCAAATGAAGCGGAAACGAACCCACGACCTAGGAAATAGATTGGGCTTCGGAGTCAGCCGTCTCCATTTGCGCGCGCCGTTCGGCAAGCGCTGCGTCTTCCAATTTGATCTTGTAGACAATGACCGCCATCCAAATCGCCGTCATGATTGCCGCGAGCGCCCAGGCGCCGAACGCCGCAGGCAGGAGAGCGGTTTCGGCGATTGTTACGGCGTAATTGGGATGACGGATAAAACGGTACGGGCCTTTTCTGACGATCGGCGCCGCGTCGAGAGTGATAATGCGGTGCGTCCAGTAGGGGCCGAGCGTCGCAATGACCCAATAGCGGCAAACTTGCAGCGCCAGGAAAACACCTAGGATCATCCAATGGATCGGCGCGTCGGGTGCAATGAGGAAGAACAGGGCGGCGATCCAGCCGAGATGCGCGGCGGCGACCACGGGGTAATAATCGCGCCCGGCCTCTTGAGCGCCCTCGGCCAATAGACGCCTTGTGTTGCGCCCAGCGTAAAGTTCCTCAAACCCGCGTTGCACCAGAATGAGGAGCGCGGCCAATTGCGCCGGTCCAATAAACGAGAACGGCACGGCGCTACAGTTCCAACAATGCGAAGGATAGGGTAAAGCCCGGTCCCAAAGCCGCCATGAGGTGGGTGCCTGTCGCGCCGGAATTGAGGGTTCTCTCAAGGACGAAAAGAACCGTCGGCGACGACATGTTTCCATAGTCCCG
The DNA here is from genome assembly GCA_008974985.1 of bacterium MnTg02. GTDB lineage: Bacteria > Pseudomonadota > Alphaproteobacteria > Rhizobiales > BFAS01 > MnTg02. The sequence goes on along the minus strand of BFAS01000194.1, from coordinate 786 downwards.
TAGAACGTCCCAAGCGTGGGTGAGCTGATCATTGCCAACACCGGTCGCCTCTGAAAAGGCCTCCAATATGCGCCGCCCGCCCGGATGAAGGATGACTCCATCTAAATCATCGAACTCGAGCCCGCACTCCGCAAGGAACGCTTCGATCGGCTCCAACATCTTATGGCGGGCGAAATCTGGGATCTCCGGGCTGATAACCACGCCCAGCCCATCCTCTTCAATGGACCAGCCCATAACATAATCGGTGTCCGGCCACATATGCTCGCCAAAGGCCGTGATGCGCGGGTGCTTCGATTGTTCGCTGGGCTCGGAGGCCTGTCTGATGACCATCCCCGCTGCGCCATCGCCAAACAGAGCCGTGGAGACGTAATTCGCTTTTGTCAGATCAGACAGTCTGAAATTTATGGCGCAAAGCTCAACCGCGATGACGAGAATATGCCCGCCTGGCAGGGTCTTGACCATTCGGCATGCCCGCGCGAGGCCTGATACGCCGCCCGCGCAGCCAAGACCGAAAATCGGCAAGCGCTCTATATTCGGCCTGAGCCCGATCCGGTTGGCGAGAAGCGCATCGAGACTTGGTACGGTAATGCCCGTTGAGGAAATGGTTACCAGCGCGTCGATATCATCAAAGCCTATGCCGGCCTTATCGATGGCCTGCCGCGCGACTTGTTCGAGGAGATCCAGAGCATTTTCTTGATAAACCGCCGCCCGGTCCGTCCAGCCATGGGGGTCTCGATACCATTCCAAAGGAACGCACGAATAGCGCGTCGAGATTCCGGTATTGAG
>BFAS01000193.1 GCA_008974985.1 bacterium MnTg02 | reverse complement strand
GGTAGGGCTTTGAACTTGCTCGGCAAACCCAAATTCTTAAGACACTGATGGAAGCCTCGACCGTGCCAGACGCGTCTGCCATTCCTGACAATGAAAATACCGCGCTTTATGGCCGTTGTCTCGCACTTGGCTTGGCCTTGCTTTTGGTGCTGCGGCTCGGCGCGCTTTATCTCTCGCAAGCGGACCTCTTCTTTGATGAGGCGCAATATTGGGCATGGTCTCTAGACCCTGCATTTGGCTATTTTTCGAAGCCTCCCCTAATTGCCTGGATTATCGGTGCAACGACGTCGCTCTGCGGCATGAGCGAATTCTGTATCCGCCTAGCCTCACCGTTTCTCCATACTCTAACCGCGATCTTTCTCTTTTTCGTCGCACGAAGCCTTTACGGACCACGTATCGGGCTTTGGTCGGCGCTCGCCTTCGCGACCTTGCCGGGCGTTTCCTTGTCGGCCAGTCTGATCTCCACTGACGTCCCGTTATTGACGTGCTGGGCATTCGCGCTGCTCGCTTGGACGAAGCTCTTGGAAACCCGCGCTTGGACTTGGGCGTTTGCTTTGGGTCTGGCGATCGGTATCGGACTTTTGGCAAAATATGCGATGATATATTTTGTGCTCTGTGCCGCACTGTTCGTCGCTATTGAGCCGTCAGCGCGGTGGCTATTTCGCGATCCGCGCGGCCTCGGCACTGTAGGGATCTCTCTAGGGGTTGCCACATTGCTAATCACCCCAAATATTCTTTGGAATGTGACGAATGGGCTCGTTACCTTCTCGCACACGGCCGCGAATGCCAAATGGTCCGGCACGCTTTTTCATCCCCTTAAGGCACTGGAATTTTTGGGCGCGCAGTTCGGCGTATTTGGGCCTCTTCTTTTTGCAGCCCTTCTGTTCGTGAGTTGGCGAATGATCAAAGGAGATGAAATTGGCCGTTCCGGCGGAGCCACGACCGGCTTGGCGCATCCAGGGCGCATGCTTCTCTCATTCTCCGTGCCGGTCATTCTTCTTATTACATGTCAAGCACTCCTCTCGCGCGCGCATGCGAATTGGGCGGCCGTAGCCTATCCGGCAGCGACGATCCTCGTGACCGCCATGCTGTTTCAGGAAAACCGGAAACGCTGGTTCCAACTGGCATTCAGCCTTCATCTTTTGGTTCTTTTTGTTCTTGCCATAAGTTTCGCGATGGCCCCACAAATCGCCCGCATTTCTCCGGGCACACCGTTCAAACGTCTTCTTGGCTGGGAAGCGCTCGCCGGCGTCACACAAGCCAAGTTACAGGAGCGGAAATTTGCCGCAATTCTAACCGATGACCGATCGGTTACAGCAGAGCTTACCTACTATCTGAGAGATGCAAGTGTTCCCATTCTGGCGTGGCGGCCATTGCCAGTCCCGCGTGATCATTTTGAACTTACCCGCCCCTTCATCGGAGGGCAAAGCGGCGATCCTGTGCTATTCGTGACTCTGCGACAGCAATCAAATTACGTTATAAATAAATTCGGCGCCGCGGATTTGTTAGGAAAAGAAGAGGTTTCAAGCGGCGGCGATTTAAAACGGCACGTTTATTTTTACGCCCTATCGGAGTATCGCCAAGATGGATCGCGCCAAACCCGACCTTGACAGCGGACATGTGGCGCGCCAATTCCACCTCCCGCTCTTCGCCTGGACATCATTTTTCGGGCTCGCCATTGCATTTCTATTTGCCGGTTTTCCCGAAATCGATCTATGGGTGAGCAGCTGGTTCTATTTGGGAAATAGATCCTTTCTGTTCAACGACATGAGCCTTGGCCCAATCATCCGGTCATTGTTCAAGGCGTTGTTTTTTATTACAACTCTTGCCGCCATTTCCGGACTTATCTATGCAATCTTTGCCCGATCACGGCTCTTTGATCTGAGCTTTCCCAATTGGTTGTTTCTCGTGTTTTGCCTTGTGGTCGGCCCCGGACTCGTGACGAATACGCTTCTCAAGAATAATTGGGGACGCGCCCGGCCGATCCAGGTTGAGCAATTTGATGGCGCGCAGAAATTTACTCCGGTCTTCGTTCGCTCCACCGCGTGCGAACGAAATTGCTCATTTGTAAGCGGTGAAGCAGCAACAATTTATGCGAGTTTCTTCGCTCTAGCGATGATCGCTTACCGCCGCCGCAACTGGCTTATCAGAGCCGGTATCATTGCGGGCACGGCTTCCGGTTTCGTCCGCATCGCTCAAGGCGGGCATTTTCTAAGTGATGTGCTCACAGCGGGAATTTTTATGATGCTTATTGCGCTGGCGCTGCACTGGCTGATCTTCGTGCGGTTCGCCGGGCAATGCACCGAGGATGGACCACTCCATCGCTGGCTCAACTCTCTTTCTCACAAGGTCCAGCGTCAATTTAATAAGCTCCGAGAGCGCATCGGCTGGCCGTCGCGGCGCGAACAGAGGGAAGACGATTCGCGTCTATGGTAGTAGTGCGGCCAACGGCTCGTCTCGCGCGTCCCGGACGCCGGTAAGAAATTTAGAACATTTTCAGGAAAAATGTGTGCGGTTTTCCGCCCGGAAAATGTGTAGAAACAAAGAACTAGAGCATATGATGTGGCACTGCCGTGAATTGGGTTCTTTTAGACAATAACCTCACGCCGGATGGCGAAGCCCTTCTGTTTGAGGCTCCGTTGGACCTCGCCGTGGCGTGGCATGCTGGTGATGTCGAACCCGCTTTACAGAAGCTGGAACGGGCCTGGAGCGAGGGCCTCTATGCAGCCGGGTTCGCTTGTTATGAGCTGGGCTATCTCCTTGACCCGAAGCTGGCGTCCCTTATCCCTCAGAAGCGCAAGATGCCCCTCCTCTGGTTCGGCATTTATCAAGCGCCCCGCCAATTTGATCGGAAAAGATTAACTGAATGGCTGGCGGCAAAAGCCTCGCCGGATTATGCATTTGTGCCCAAAGGCGTGTCGATGACCCGCGCGGCGTACAGCAAACAGTTCGCCGAGGTCCAACGGCTCATCGCCGCTGGCGACATCTATCAACTCAATTTGACTTTCAAGGGACGATTTAAGCTCGGCGGATCCCCCCTCGCGCTCTTTGCTGATCTGCGGCGCAAGCAAAAGGTTGCCTATGGCGCCGTGATAAGCGCTGACGATTTTACGATCCTTTCGCTGTCGCCAGAGCTTTTTCTTGAAATCGAGAACGGGCAGATGAGCACGCGGCCGATGAAGGGCACGGCCGGGCGCGGCCGGACCCTCGCCGAGGACAGCGCGATCCGGGATGGGCTGGCTGCGGACCCTAAATCGCAAGCCGAGAACTTGATGATCGTCGATTTGATGCGCAACGATCTCGGCAGGCTGGCTGAGCCTGGCAGCGTAAACGTGAGCGATCTCTTCACCGTCGAAACCTATCCGACGCTGCATCAAATGACTTCTGGCGTCACCGCTCGCCTCCGCGATAACGCGAACTTAAAGACTATTTTGCGCGGCCTCTTCCCCCCAGGCTCAGTCACCGGCGCACCTAAAATTCGCGCCGTCGAGCTTATTCGCGCTCTTGAGGACGAACCGCGTGGCGTTTATACCGGCGCGATAGGCCTCTTGGCGCCCGGTGGCCGTGCACGCTTCAATGTTGCTATCCGCACGCTTACTTTGACAGCAGACGGAGAGGGCGAAATCGGCATTGGAAGCGGCCTCGTACATGAGTCCAAAGCCGATGCGGAATATGATGAGTGCCTGCTCAAAATGCGTTTTTTGACGGACCCTATGACACTTACCGATTTCCAACTCATCGAGACCCTGCGTTTCGCTCCCGGCAGCGGCTACGACTATTTTGATGAGCATATTGAGCGGCTCACCCAATCGGCTACCTATTTCGGCTTTCTATGCGAGCGCGAAGCGGTTGTGACATCCCTCGAAAACAAGGCAACGTCACTTGGCGGACCTCATCGCGTGCGCCTTCTGCTTGCCGAGAATGGCTCGATCGAAATATCCGCATTCCCCATGACAGCGCCAGCGCCTGGCGCAGTGCAGCGTTTTATGTTCTCAGACAAAATCATGGAAAGCAGCAATGTGTTCCTCTACCACAAGACGACGAACCGGCAGATTTATGATGAGGATTTCGCCCGGCTCACAGAGGCTCACAGCTGCGACGAGGTTCTCTATGTGAATGAGCGCGGCGAGCTTACCGAAGGGAGCCGCACGAATATTTTCATCGAGCGGAACGGGATATTGCTCACCCCGGCGCTAAGCTGCGGGCTGCTTCCGGGGACGCTCAGAGCCAGGCTTCTTATCGAAGGCAAGGCCCGTGACACCATCCTGAAGCACAAAGATCTCGAGAGCGCAGAAACCATCTATATCGGTAACTCCGTACGCGGCCTCATGCGCGCGGAGCCGCTGGCAATGGATCACCCGGTTCGCAGCATAGCGTCTTGAGATCGGACGCTTAGCGGATCACGCCGATCAAATCTGTCGTATCTCTCCGGAAACAAAGCGATATCCGCTTGCCCCAATTGGGGATCGATTATTTCGTGAGCTTGGCGAACGCCAACGGCACGTTGAACGGTTTGCACCAGACGTAAAATTCGTTGAATTCCGATACGTCAATGCTTGCTGGCACCTTGTAGGTTTGCGCTCCGGTGGTCTTGAGTAATTTTGAAAATTGCGTTGCCTTGACATATTTTCCGTCTTTGCCAAATCCGAGATAGGGTCCCGGCGCACCTTTAATTGAAAAATTTGGACCAAAGCGAATTTCGACACCGTTGTCCGTCTTAACAAGCGACATCATGCCCGAAGCCTTATGGCCGGTTTTTCCGACAAAACTTCCCTTGGCAATAACTTCGTCCTGGGCATACGCGGCATCCGCAATAAAGCCGGTCAGAGCAGCAATTATGGCGAGAAGACCTAACCGTTTTACCAACAATTTCATCACGCTCTCCTAAATCAACGAATTGTCACCTATTTGGTCATGCCGGCGACGGTGCGAAAGACCGCTCACCCCATTGTGATGTATACGGACGATTGCCGTCATGTGCTGAAACGAGCTCGCGACAAGACACACCTATCGCACTGCCCAGAATGGGAGCGCAAATCGTCCTATAATATTTTGTCCTATCGTATCGAGTTTTCCGCGGCCAGGCGCGAAAGTCCTTCAAGTCTTCCGAAAACCTTGATGAGCTTTGCCGGACTGTTTAGGCCGTGAACCCATAATTACGGACGGTTAAGGCGTAATCGCCTCGACGCCGGCAACTTGATCAACCTTGTCATCGCCGTAGAACTCCACTTCGCCATCGCGACCATAAAGATCCTGGCGGAAGTGCGGAGCACCATCTTCAGTCGTCCACGCCGTTATGTAAGTAAAGCGGACTTTTACGGCTTCTTTCAGCCGGATATCCGTGCTGACGCCGCTTTGCATGGTGACCTCGACCCGATCTGGCGACCAATCCTCTTCTTCATCGCTCAACAACCAGCCAACCAGATCCATAACTTTTTCAACGCGAACGCACCCAGAGCTGTAGGCCCGAAAACTGCTCCCGAACAGTTTCTTGAGAGGGGTATCGTGCAAGTAGACGATATGCTTGTTCGGCATATTGATGCGCACGAGGCCCAATGCATTATGCGGTCCGGGGTCTTGCCGGAATTTATAATTATAAATGTCCGGAGAGCTCCAATCGATCAGGCTGGGATCGATTGGTTCGGCGCCCCACTTTTTCAGGAGACTGAATTTCTGCTCGCGAAAATAAGCGGGATTTTTCCTAATCTCCGGGATGAGATCTTTCGACGAAATGGAATCCGGCACACGCCAATAGGGAAGAAAGTTTAAACCAATTATTTTGGCGGTGAGCGATGGCGTCACCCGGTCTGAACGGCCGACCACAACATTACTGCGTAATGCCAGTCTCTCACCGTCAACGGCTTCGAGTTGAAACGCGGGAACATTCACAAGCACATAGCGCTTGCCGTCATTCGCCTTAAGCATCTCAACTATTCGGGCCAAATTTATTTCCAGCTGCATCAGCCTGTCGCGGGCCGGAACATTGAGGGCGTGCAAAGTCTGCCGGTTGACAAATCCAGTGATCCTTAAGCCATGGCGTTGTTGAAAGCGCGCGACAGCTATTTCCAGCGCGTCGTCGAAATTCCGCGCTCTGCGGCGTCGAAACTTCCGGAGATCACCGATCATGTATAAGTGCCGCCGCAAGCGAAGCACTTGTTCTCCGGAATCGGTGCGGCGGATTCGATTTCCCTCGATCGTCTTCCAACCTCCAGCAGCTACCATTTTCCGGTAGCGCACAATCGCTCCCCTTAGAGACTCGATGGTTGTTTGACTGATGAGCGGATCAAGCGAACGAAATTCCGTCGCCATCCTAAGGGACAAACGTTCCCGGAACCGCTTCCGCTCCGACACGCGCTCCTTTGATGTCCGGCGTGTATCATTGTCATAGGCGTTGAAGCCCGGAAGCTCACTCCGCCAATCCCATTGACCAAATGCCAGTGGCGCGGACATTGCGAGCATAAATAACGCCATGCAAACACTTGGCGTTTGCCGCGTTAGGTGATGTCGAAACGCCCGATAGAGTCCTGCCTGGTAGGCATTGAGAGCTGCCAGCGGAGACCTATATCTCGTGTCCGTCGTCGGATCTTTCACCGTTTGTCGTGCGCCCCAATTGTTCAGCCGGTTCTTAGACCATTTGGTACATGAACACATAGTTTCATGACACAAAGAAGGTACCCAAAATAATTAAAGGGCAATTCAAAATAAATTGCTAAGCACCATAATTGAGAAAGTTCTCAAACAAAACAAGGCGAAACGCACATATAGCAAAAATTTGAACTGCCTCTCAATTTATTCTCGATGCGCCAATATCTAGCAGGCCTTTGAGGAACGCAGAACCCGAAAAGCCTCTGATTGGCGCCACTTTTGTGACGCCTTAACCTTCCAGTTACCGGAAGGATTATGTCCGTCTTATGGATAAGGTCGAGGCCGATGACAGCCCATTAGTAAAGAACAAACAATACAGCTGTAGCTCGGACTCTGACGCATCTTCAATCGCGTTGACGGCCTTTACCACGAGTTCCGGATATAGATCGGCCGAAAGCCTGCATGACGCAATGGCTGATTGTTGCGGAGCAAGTCCGAAGGCAAAAATCGATTGGCTGTTATGGGGGGCCGTGGCCGCCGTCGCGACCGGCTATTTCGCCTATTTGCTGCTACCCGACAGCATCCTCATTGGTGGGTTGCACCATTACAGCACTGGCGTCTTCGAACTCTTGAACACGATGTCGTGGGGACTTCTGCTTGGCATTCTCTTTGCCGGTCTTCTCGGCAAAGTGCCGCGCGAACTTGTATTGGGCGTGCTCGGCACCGGCGGCGGCGGCGGCGCAGGTATATTCCGGGCGACCCTTGCCGGATTGCTTTTGGATCTCTGCAGCCATGGGATACTGCTTATCGGACTGAATCCCTTTAGCGAAAACCTTAATCAGGTGCGACGATCCATTTCCAAGGACTACGGAATTCGCTTTGACGCTTGCGTGCGCTTTCGCCCACCATGTTGCTTTGCCATGATGTGACCGATCTCAGGCAGATATTTCGCCCCTGAGGCCGCTAAAAAGTCCCATAAGGCTTGCGAAGCTGGAAGCAGGCGTTTGTCGCTCCGCTTAACGACAAACCATTGTCGCTGGACCGGCAGTTTCGAGACATTGAGAGGCACCAAGCGGCCGTCACCAATCTCCGCGGCAACCGTGTGCGCCGAGATCAAAGCGATGCCCAATCCGGCCATGACAGCCTGCTTGATTGTCTCGTTGCTGCCAATTTGCATTCCGAGATTTGGGCTTACGCCCTCTTCCGCGAAAAGCCTTTGCATCAAAAGCCGCGTTCCCGACCCCTCTTCGCGAAGCAAGAATGTTTCCTTGGTCAATTCGGTAAGGGCGATACGCTTCCTGCTTGCCAATGGGTGATCCGGCGGTGCGATGATGATATGGGGATGGTCCCCGATGATCGAGCTTTCGACGTCGAAATCCTCCGGCGGGCGGCCCATAATGGCAAGATGGAGGTCGTAATTCTTGAGCGCGGCGATCGTCTCGCCGCGATTGCCGATTGACAGCTTCATGCCGACATTGGGATGAGACTTGGCGAATGCCGCAAGCGCACGCGGGGCAAAATATTTTGCCGTGCTGACCACGCCAACCGCCACGCGGCCGCCGTCGATGCCCTGCAATGCTTCCAGCGTCTCACCACATTCCGTGAGCGCTGCCTCGATCCGATAAGCGGTATCGAGCACCTGCCGGCCTGCGTCAGTCGGCCTGAGACCGGATTTCATGCGCTCCAATAGCGGCATACCAGCGGCTTGTTCCAATGCCCGTATCTGCAGCGAAACAGCCGGTGGCGTAACATTAAGTTCCTGTGCCGCACCGGACATTGTCCCTTTCCGGACCGCCGCGGCAAACATGCGGAGCTGCTTAAGCGATATACGCTGAACCATGACATTAAGTTTTTCTTTCATAAGGGCTAAAGTAATTAAAATTTACTTTTGGTGCAAGTTGCGCAAATCTCATCGGCAAAAGTCCGATAAAGCAACATCGGCTCAAACCAAAACTGGGGAGGACACTATGAGAGAGACCCCATCTCTCGATCGCTATTTAGACGATTGGTCCGGCGCCGATGTCAAAAGGCAGGCGGTGGCCCAGACAATCCGCGTCATCGCCGGAACAGGTCGCCACTTGTCGGAGATCGTGGCGCAGGGGCAGCTTGCGGGTGCCATTGGTGATGTTGTTGGCAGCAATTCCGACGGCGACGCTCAAAAGCAGCTCGACATCCGGGCCAACGACTTGCTTATCGAAGCACTGATTGCAGCCCCGGTCGCCACTATTGCGTCGGAAGAACTTACCGCGCCACTTTTGACCGGACAGGACGGCGCCGAACTTTGCGTCGCCATTGACCCTTTGGATGGATCGTCCAACATCGATACCAACACCTCCATTGGAACCATCTTCTCGGTGCTCCCAGTGGGTCAGGGAAACAATGGCTCCACCGACTCCCAATTCTTCCAACCCGGGACCCGCCAGCTCGCCGCCGGTTACATTATCTACGGCCCACAAACCGCGCTCGTGCTCACCCTCGGCGAGGGAACGCAGATATTTGTTTTGGATCGATCGGATTTCGAATTCCGCCTGACAAGCGCGAACGTCCAAATTCCAGCCGCGACACGCGAATTCGCTATTAACGCCTCCAACCACAGATTTTGGGATGACCACATCCAGCTCTATATCAGCGATTGCCTGACCGGCGAGGACGGACCGCGCAAAAAGAATTTTAATATGCGGTGGAACGCATCGCTTGTCGCGGAATGCCATCGCATATTGTCGCGCGGCGGAATTTTTCTATATCCGGGCGATACGCGACAGGGATATCAAAATGGACGGCTCCGCTTGCTTTATGAAGCCGGCCCAATTGCCATGTTGATCGAGCAGGCCGGCGGCGGCGCCTCAACAGGCCTTGCGCGAATTCTCGATATTCAACCGTCAGACATTCACCAGCGCGTGCCCTTTATCTTCGGTTCAAAGGATGAGGTCGAGCACGTCGAGCGGCGCTATGCCTGCGAGCAGACCATCGGCGAACGTTCGCCTTTGTTTGCCCGCCGCGGCCTCTTCAGAGCCTGACCGGAGAACGCCGCACATGTCCACAAAACATCCCATTATCTCGGTAACAGGGTCCTCCGGAGCAGGCACCACGTCTGTTAAGGCAACGTTCCAGCAAATTTTCCGGCGGGAGAACATCAAAGCCGCCTATATCGAAGGCGATGCCTTTCATCGCTTCGACCGCGCGGCAATGAAAGAGGCCGTAAACAAAGCTGCCAACCAGGGCAATAACCACTTCAGCCATTTCGGCCCTACATCGAACCTCTTCGAAGAACTGGAGGAGCTGTTCAAACAATATGCCGAGACGGGTGCTGGTGAAACCCGGCACTATGTGCACGACCAGGAAGAAGCGGACCTCTACAATGCCAAGACCGGCACGTTCACGAATTGGGCGCCCTTCGCTCCCGATACCGATCTCCTTTTCTATGAAGGGCTACATGGCGCCGTTGTGACCGACAAGGTCAATGTCGCCCAGCACGTCGATCTGAAGATCGGCGTCGTCCCTGTCATCAATCTCGAATGGATCCAAAAAATTCATCGGGATAAGGAGGCGCGGGGCTATTCGACGGAAGCTGTCACCGACACAATCCTCCGGCGAATGCCGGATTACATCCGTTTCATCTGCCCGCAATTCACCGAAACAGACATCAATTTTCAGCGCGTTCCAATGGTGGACACCTCAAATCCCTTCATTGCGCGTTGGATCCCGACGGCTGATGAATCGATGGTCGTCATCCGCTTCAAAGACCCCCACGGCATCGACTTTTCCTATCTGGTCTCAATGATCCACGACAGTTTCATGTCACGCGCCAACTCGATCGTTATTCCCGGCGGCAAGCTCGATCTTGCGATGCAGCTCATCCTGACGCCGATGATCCTGCAACTTATCGAGCGCAAAAGGCGCGCTGGCTGAGCCAATGGAAAGCGTAATGAACACACAGCCAAAATCGATAGATCTGTCCGTTGAGGACATCCGCAAAGAGATGGCCAACGCACTGCGCGTACTGGCTATGGACGCTGTCGAAAAAGCAAATTCCGGTCATCCGGGCATGCCGATGGGAATGGCCGATGTGGCAACTGTACTCGCCACCCGTTTTCTGAAATTCGACGCCGCCCACCCGGATTGGCCGGACCGGGACCGCTTTATTCTATCGGCCGGCCACGGCTCAATGCTGCTTTATGCCTTGCTCTATCTGACCGGCTACCCGGGGGCGACCCTCGATGAGTTGAAGCGATTTCGCCAGCTTGGATCGCGCACGGCGGGGCATCCTGAATATGGCCATCTGGCTGGCATCGAGACGACGACCGGTCCGTTGGGGCAAGGGCTTGCGAACGCCGTCGGAATGGCGATTTCGGAACGGCTGCTCAATGAGCGCCACGGCGATAAGATCTGCGATCACTTTACCTATGTCATAGCCGGTGACGGCTGTCTGATGGAGGGGATCAGCCATGAGGCGGCCTCCCTCGCCGGCCACCTCAAACTCGGCAAGCTGATCGTCTTCTTCGATGATAACGGCATTTCAATCGATGGCCCGACGGAACTTTCCGTATCCGACGATCAGCTAAAGCGTTTTGAGGCATTGGGCTGGCAGGCGGCGCGGATCGATGGGCATGATCCGGAAGCCATCGCCGGAGCGATAGAAATCGCTCAGAGCGCCACCGATCAGCCGTCGTTGATCGCATGCAAGACGATCATCGGCTATGGCGCGCCCAACAAACAGGGCACGGCGGCGACGCATGGCGCGCCTCTGGGTGGCGATGAAGTCACAGCCGCACGCGAAGCGCTTGGCTGGACGCATGCACCTTTTTCGGTTCCCGACCATGTTCTGGAATCCTGGCGGGCGGCGGGCAAGCGGCAGAGATCCGCCTATCATTCCTGGTCAAATGAAATTGACAAAGCACCATCCGATATTGGACGCCAACTCGCCGATCCGATCAGTCCCGCCGTCGCCAAAGCGGTGACCTCTGCGATCCAGGAGATCAAGGCGGACTTCGCGCGCGGCCGCAAAGCTCTCGCCACGCGCCAGTCTTGCCAAAAAGTGCTTGAGAAACTGGTCACAATTATTCCGGAACTTGTCGGCGGTTCGGCCGATCTCACAGGATCGAATGGCACATTCACCGGGCAACACCGCCCGATAAGCGCGGCCAATTTTTCCGGTAATTATTTGCATTATGGCGTTCGCGAGCATGCCATGGCGGCGGCAATGAATGGCATGGCGCTGCATGGGGGCGTGGTGCCTTATGGCGGCACATTCCTCATCTTTTCCGACTATTGCCGCCCGGCGATCCGGCTATCCGCTCTCATGAGGCAGCGGGTGATCTACGTCATGACCCATGATTCCATCGGTCTCGGCGAGGACGGGCCGACGCATCAACCCATTGAGCATCTCGCTAGTCTGCGCGCCATCCCGAACCTCCACGTTTTCCGCCCGGCCGATTCCGTTGAATGCGCGGAATGCTGGGACCTCGCTCTGCGGACGTCGGACACCCCATCCATTCTGGCCTTGTCGAGACAGTCCCTTCCCCTCTTGCGCAAAGGGCACACGGATGAAAATCTTTGCGCCCGGGGCGCTTACATCATGCGAAATTCCAGCCTAGCGCGGGATGTCACCCTATTGGCGTCGGGCTCGGAAGTTGTCATTGCGCTGGACGCCGCCAACAGGCTCGCCGATGAGAAAATCAGCGTCGCCGTAGTTTCCATGCCCTGCTGGGAATTATTCGAAAAGCAGGACCAGGACTATCAGGCCCAGGTGTTAGGTGACGCGCCGCGCATCGCCGTTGAAGCCGGCAGCCCCCAAGGCTGGCACCGCTGGACCGGTCCTGACGGCACGATCATTGCTCTCGACCGGTTTGGCGCCTCAGCGCCGGCCGACCAACTCTATACGAAGTTCGGCATCACGGCGTCAGCCGTGGCCAATGCGGCGCGCACGGCAATCGCGCGGAGCGCGAAGGAGTGAGAGCAGCATCCGGCCCCCTGACAAAGGCACGGGCTGCCCCACAGCGCTGAGATCGCTCCGAGCGAATTTACGGAAGGAAAGATGAATGGCTCTTATTACATTGAGGCAATTGCTGGATCATGCCGCCGAACAGGGGTACGGCGTGCCTGCCTTCAACATCAACAATATGGAGCAAGGGATCGCCATCCTTGACGCCGCAAGGGAATGCGACGCGCCGGTTATCATTCAAGCGAGCCGTGGCGCACGCTCCTATGCCGGCGACATCATGCTCGCAAAAATCGTTGAGGCGCTCCAGCTTATGTATCCGGAGATCCCAATCTGCCTGCATCAAGATCACGGGAACAACGAGGCGACGTGCCAGACGGCGATGCAGCACGGCTTCACCAGTGTCATGATGGACGGCTCATTGGAGGAGGACGGCAAGACACCAGCCTCTTATGACTACAATGTCGCGATTACCGAACGCGTCACCAAAATGGCCCATTGGGCCGGTGTTTCGGTGGAAGGCGAACTGGGATGCCTGGGCTCGCTGGAGACCGGAGAAGGCGACGCAGAAGACGGTCACGGCTTCGAGGGCAAGCTCGATAAGGACATGCTGCTGACGGATCCGGATCAGGCCCTCGCCTTTGTTTCGGAGACCAAAGTTGACGCCCTCGCGGTTGCAATCGGAACCTCGCATGGCGCCTATAAATTTACCCGGCCGCGAACCGGTGACATTCTGGCGATGGATGTCATCGAGATCATCCACCAGCGCTTGCCCGAGACCCATATCGTCATGCACGGCTCCTCCTCCGTACCGCAGGAGCTTCAAGATATCATCAACGAATTTGGCGGAGATATGCCGCAAACCTACGGCGTGCCCGTTGAGGAAATCGTGCGCGGCATTAAGCACGGCGTGCGCAAGGTCAATATTGATACCGATCTGCGCATGGCGTCTGCGGGACAATTCAGAAAAGTCGCCAAGGAACAACCACAACAATTTGACCCGCGCAAATTTTTGCAACCGGCGACCGATGCCATGAAGCAGGTCTGTAAGGATCGTTTTGCGGCCTTCGGGACCGACGGAAACGCCTCGAAAATAAAAATCATTCCCCTTGCCGATATGGCCAAACGTTACGCCTCCGGTTCCCTCGATCCGAAAATCGCTTCGGCGATGGCAGCTTAGGAACCGGCGCAGAAACAGGAGTTTTCAGAGATGAACACAAGAGCGAATACGCCCGGTAAATATCAAGCCGGCGTCAAGGACTACCGGGACACCTATTGGGAGCCCGCCTATGAGCCAAAAGACACTGACATTTTGGCCTGCTTCAAGATCACGCCGCAACCTGGCGTGCCGAGAGAGGAAGTCGCGGCGGCTGTCGCGGCGGAAAGTTCGACCGGCACATGGACGACGGTGTGGACGGATCTTTTGACCGATCTCGATCATTATAAGGGCCGCGCCTACCGCATCGAAGACGTACCCAATGACGATGAGAGCTACTATGCCTTCGTCGCCTATCCGATCGATCTCTTCGAAGAAGGCTCGGTCGTCAATGTGCTGACCTCCCTGGTCGGCAACGTCTTCGGATTTAAGGCCCTCCGCTCGCTTCGGTTGGAAGACATCCGCTTTCCACTCCACTATGTCATGACCTGCGGCGGCCCCCCCCACGGCATTTCCGTCGAACGCGACATTCTCAACAAATATGGCCGCCCGTTCCTCGGCTGCACCATCAAACCTAAGCTCGGCCTCTCGGGCAAAAATTATGGCCGCGCCGTTTATGAATGCCTCCGTGGCGGTCTCGACTTCACCAAGGATGATGAGAACATCAATTCGCAACCGTTCATGCGTTGGCGCCAGCGCTACGACAATGTCGCGGAAGCGGTGCATCAGGCGGAGGCGGAAACCGGCGAGCGCAAGGGACACTATCTAAACGTCACCGCGGGCACCGTCGAAGAAATGTACAAGCGCGCTGAATATGCCAAATCGCTTGATATGCGCATAATCATGCATGATTTCTTCACGGCCGGCTTCACGGCCAACACGTCGCTCGCCAATTGGTGCCGCGACAATGGCATGCTTTTGCACGTTCATCGCGCCATGCACGCCGTCGTCGACCGCCACCCCAAGCATGGCATTCATTTCCGCGTGCTCACCAAATGCTTGCGGTTATCCGGCGGCGATCATCTGCATTCGGGCACCGTCGTCGGCAAGCTGGAAGGCGACCGCGAGGCAACCCTCGGCTGGGTCGATCTAATGCGCGAAAGCTTCATTCCGGAAAACCGCGCGCGCGGTATTTTCTTCGATCAGGACTTCGGAACGATGCCTGGCATGATGCCGGTCGCGTCCGGTGGTATCCACGTCTGGCATATGCCGGCTCTGGTGAGCATTTTCGGCGACGATGCCTGCTTGCAATTTGGCGGCGGAACCCTTGGCCATCCCTGGGGCAACGCAGCCGGAGCGGCAGCCAACCGTGTCGCTGTTGAAGCCTGCGTTCAAGCGCGCAACCAAGGCGTCGAAGTCGAGAAAAACGGCCGCGAAGTGCTTGCCAATGCCGCCAAGCATAGCCCGGAACTCGCGGTGGCCATGGAAACGTGGAAGGAAATCACCTTTGAGTTCGATACCGTCGACAAGCTCGACGTGGCGAGCTGAAGACCGAATTCACGTAACAAGGATTGAGAGCAAATGACCGAATTTGAAATTCAGGACTACCGCTCGCTTATTGGCGATCCGGCGAGCCGCAAACATGAAACCTATTCTTACCTGCCGGAAATGGATGCCAACCAAATCCGCAAGCAAATCCAGGCCATGCTGGACAAGGGCTGGGACGTCGCCATTGAGCATGTCGAACCGGAACGCAGTCACAAAACCTATTGGTATATGTGGAAGCTGCCCTTATTCGGCGAGTGGAACCTCGACCCCATCATGACTGAGTTGAATGCCTGCCGGAACGCCCACCCCGGACATCATGTTAAGGTGATCGGCTACGACGGCAAGCGCCAGACCCAGGGCCTCGCCATGGTCGTCTATCGGGCGTCCCACGCATCATGACGTCGGAAATCCTCATTGCGCCGTCCATCCTTTCGGCTGATTTCGCGCTGCTCGGAGAGGAAGTCCGGGCGATCGATAAGGCAGGTTGCGACTGGATCCATGTCGATGTGATGGACGGCCACTTTGTGCCGAACATCACATTCGGTCCAGGTGTCGTCGAGGCAATCCGGCCACATACGTATAAACCGCTCGACGTGCATTTGATGATTGCGCCATGCGATCCCTATATCGAAGCCTTTGCCAAAGCAGGCGCGGACATTATCACGGTGCACGCCGAAGCCGGCCCGCATCTGGACCGCTCACTGGACTACATCCGAAAGCTCGGCAAGAAGGCCGGCGTCGCGCTCAATCCATCAACGCCTGAAAGCACAATCGAATATGTGCTTGATAGGCTGGACCTCATTCTCGTGATGACCGTCAATCCGGGCTTTGGCGGGCAGGAGTTTATCGGCGCCCAGTGCGATAAGATTCGCCGCATCCGGCGGATGATCGGGCCCCGCCCGATTGATTTGCAAGTCGATGGCGGCGTTAACCGCGACAATGTTCATCTTGTGGCGGAAGCTGGTGCCAATGTGATGGTCGCCGGTTCGGGCGTTTTCAAGGGCGATCCTTATGCCAAGAATATCTTGGCGATGCGGGAGAACGCCCGCCGCGCGTTGGCGGCTTAAGTTCGGATTACGAATGGTTGCCCACGCGTGCTGAAGCCCTGATGCCGGTTAATGCCTTGACCATTTCGCAATATCACTCCGTCTAAACTGCTCAGAATTCTTTGCAAAGGCAGAACATGCCTCGCGGCGGCGCGCACTGGCCCATGGAGCGCGGCGCCCTCCGCCATGGCGGCCAACCCATCCCGCTATTGCCCAATGTTGACAATGGCAATCAATCGGTTAGGTACTCCCTCAAACGCGGATCAGAAGATGAAGCCGAACGCGGCCAAGGACAGGCGTTTGGTCCACGCAAAACCTTCATCAAGCATCCCCAGGTGAGGATCCCTGGCGTTTTGATCCAGGAACGCGTGAACAGGGCAACTTTGAGAAGTCAGGCAGAGAGGACATTTCATGTTCAAAACAACGGTCGCAGGGAGTTTGCCCAAGCCGGCCTGGCTTGCGGAGCCGGAAAAATTATGGGCGTCATGGCGCATGGAGGGCGAGGACTTGGTGCGCGCCAAGAAAGACGCCGTGCTCACATGGCTCAAGGTGCAGGAAACGGCCGGCATCGACATCGTCAGCAATGGCGAGCAGTTCCGCGTCCATTTTGTCCATGGTTTCCTGGAGCAAATTGACGGCATTGATTGGGAGAAAAAAACCAAAATGGGCATTCGCGACGACCGCTACGTCGTGGATGTGCCAACAGTAACGGGACCCATAAGCCGTCCGCGTCCGGTCCATAGCGACGAGGTCAGCTTTACCCGCGCGAACACCACTCAAGAGCTCAAATTCACCCTGCCCGGTCCGATGACGATCTGCGATACAATTGCCGATGAGCATTATGGCCGCCGCGCCGACATGGCCATGGCATTCGCCGCAATCCTGAACGACGAGGCAAAGGAACTTGCCGCACTCGGTGTCGATGTCATCCAGTTCGACGAACCGGCGTTCAACGTGTTCATGGAAGACGTCAAGGAGTGGGGCATCGACGCGCTGCACCGCGCCATCGAAGGGCTGCCATGCAAAACCGCTGTTCACATCTGCTACGGCTATGGCATTGAGGAGAACCTACGCTGGAAGGAGACATTGGGCTCCGAATGGCGGCAATATGAGGAAATTTTTCCAGCCCTCAATCAAAGCCGCATCCAGCAGATTTCGCTCGAATGCGCCGGCTCTAAAGTGCCGATGTCATTGATGGCCTTGCTCAAGGACAAAGAGGTCATGGTGGGCGCGATCGACGTCGCTACGAATGTCGTTGAAACGCCCGAGCAGGTGGCGGCGACACTCCGTGAAGCAATGAACCATGTGGACGCCGAGCGCATTTTTCCCTGTACCAATTGCGGTATGGCACCCCTGCCGCGCGCGGTCGCGGAAGGCAAGCTCGCGAGCCTTGGCGCCGGCGTAGAGATTATGCGCAAGGAGCTGAGCTAAACTCTTTCGAGTTAGAGCTTGATACCATCGGTCATTGGGAATGACCGATGGGCATTCAAACGCCACGCTGGCTTGACTGCTATAAGGCGCAGGCCACGCGGTCGCGCTTGCCAATGATCCGTGAGCGAAGCTCAAGGACCATTGCTATTAGGCCTTAAATCCATTCTAAAAATTCAGCGAAATATCCCTGTGATTGGCCATGCAGCCGGCGATCTCGACCGTCTTGTTTTCTGGTATACGAGACTGCTGCCGGAGGCCGATCGTGTTGCGAATCGCCGCCTCATAGACCTGAAACCGGGGGAGAACCTCACGCTCAGCGCGGATCCGCCAAGCTAATTCCCCCTCATAAGTCCGCAAGGTCTTATCCAATGCTGCCAGCGCCTTACCCTTGTCCTGCCGCCGGCCTCTGAGCGCCCGGCGTACTTTGGCAAGCTCGGATCGTATCTTCCGCGCGCCCTCGACCGCGCTGACGGTCGGCAGGACCCGCTTAATACGTTCGGCTGCTTCTTTCATTGAGAGGTCGTTGATCGCATTGCGCAGCCCTTCCAAATCTTTCTTTAGCGCCTGAAGCTTACCGGCCGCGGCAATGGTTTGCACCGCTTCGCGAATCGGGGCGTAAGCCGAATCCACATTACGGCGATAAACAAGACGGGCTTTTTTCTCCGCCTGAAGCAACTTTGCGAATTGCTTGTGCTGTTCATCCCATGTTCTGGGCATCGATGCCTGCAGCACTTTTCTCTCCGCCTCAAATGTCTTGCGCTCAGCCGCCGGGGCATCCTTGATCTGCTCGCCAATCCTCCTGATTTCCGCCTGGCGTTCCCTAACTTGGCGATGCAACGGCTGATAGACAGCAGAACGCGCAGCGATGGTGGCCTCCGCTTTCTGGATCTCCTGAATCAGGACAAAAGTTTTCTCCGCCTTATCGAAACTTTCGTTGATCGCCTTTTTCAGCTTGGTTGGCAGACTGCCCAATTTAACTTGCCGCACCTCGGCAATCGCCGCCCGGATCTTGTCGCCATTTATCTCATAATCTTCGACGAGGAGACGCTCTACGCAATGTTGCAGCTTCGGATTTACCGGCGGGGGCGCCGTGTCCGATGCAAGCAATACGCGCTGCGGCAGATAGTTGACGAGCCTCGGACTGAAGGCGACAACCCCAAGCACGAGGATCTGCAGGCAAATGAATGCGATGACACCGCGATACATGGAGAGCGTCTTCACCGCCGCGGGCGCAACGCCTCGCAAATAAAAGAGTGCAAAGCCGAAGGGTGGCGTCAAGAACGACGTCTGGATGTTGAGGCCGATCATCACGCCCAGCCAAACTGCGGTGATATTGGCGGACGGATCGGCGAGCAGAATAGGCGCCACGATCGGCACGACAACGACGGCGATTTCAATGAAATCCAGAAAGAAGCCGAGGACGAAAATCACCGCCATGACGATGACGAACTGGACCCAGAATCCACCGGGCAGGCTAGTCAGAAACTCTTTCACAAGAACTTCGCCGCCAAAGCCGCGGAACGCGGCGGTGAGCATGGCTGCGCCAAGAAGAATAATGAAAACAAGGGACGTGGTCTTCGCGGTTTCCACCATGACGCCGCGCAGCGTGTCGTCGATTGTCAGCGCCCGCCAGCCGCTCCACAAAAGTGCACTCAGAAGCACGACAACGGCAACAATGGCAGCCGTCAACCACATACCATCCGCGCTTGTTACGATATTCTTGATATTGACCGGATGGATTTGAGTTATCGC
>BFAS01000192.1 GCA_008974985.1 bacterium MnTg02 | reverse complement strand
ATGAGGCAAGCTCAATGAGACTTGGTCTTACGTTCAAACGCCACGCAGGCTTTACCTCGCAAAAGCTCGGGCGCGCGGTCGCGCTTGCCAAGTCTCAATGAGGCAAGCTCAATGAGACTTGGTCTTATGCCTTTCCAAATCCGCCGCCTGTTGGCGTTTTGATGATGATGGCGTCGCCGGCTTCGAGAACGGTTTGCGCGGCGCCGCTTAGCTTTTCGAGGCTGCCGTCTCTCCGGCGCACCCAGTTCTCACCACATTGACCTGGCGCGCCGCCCTTGAAGCCGAAGGGGGGGACGTCGCGATAGCCGGAGAGGATCGCGCACTCCATTTTTTCGAGAAAACGGATGACGCGCTCCGTGCCATCTCCTGCCGACCATTTTCCTTTGCCGCCCGACCCTTGGCGGATTTCGAATTTTTCGAGCAGTACCGGCGTGCGCAACTCTAGGATTTCCGGGTCGGTGAGGCGGGAATTGGTCATGTGCACGTGTACGGCGTCGGCGCCGTCGAAGCCGGGGCCGGCGGGGGCGCCTGAGCAAATCGTTTCGTAATATTGCGTGCGGTCATTGCCGAAGGTGAGATTGTTCATCGTGCCTTGCGAGGATCCAAGGGCGCCGAGTGCGGCAAACAGGCAATTGGTGACAATTTGGCTGGTTTCCACATTGCCGCCGACCACTGCCGCCGGATAGCGGGGCAGCAGGAGGGAGCCTTCCGGGATGATAATATCGATCGGCTTCAGGCAGCCGGCGTTCATCGGGATTGCATCCTGCACCAAGGTCCGGAAGACATAGAGGGTCGCCGCGCGGGTCACGGGCTCTGGGGCGTTGAAATTATTGTTTTGGCTGGGACTGGTGCCGGTAAAATCGACGGTTGCCCGGCGCGCTTGCCTGTCGACTCGAATGGCCACGCGGACCTTTGTGCCCTGGTCCATATCGACTTCAAAGGTGGAGTCGGTCAACACGTCGAGCACGCGGCGGACGCTTTCCTCGGCATTGTCTTGCACGTGGCCCATATAAGCTTCCACCACGTCGAGGCCGAAATGCGCAACCATTTTCTTAAGCTCGCGGATCCCCCGTTCATTGGCCGCCGCCTGGGCTTTGAGGTCGGCGATATTCTGAGTTGGATTGCGGGCCGGATAGGGCGCTTCGGTGAGGAGCTTATAAGTCTCGTCCTCCCGGAACCGGCCGTTCTCGATAAGCTTGAAATTGTCGATATAGACGCCTTCTTCATGAATTGTCGTCGCCAACGGGCTCATGGAGCCCGGCGCAATGCCGCCAATATCGGCGTGGTGGCCGCGGGAGGCGACGTAGAACAGGACCTCGCGTTCGGTCTCATCGAAAACCGGCGTGACGACCGTGATGTCCGGCAAATGCGTGCCGCCATTATAGGGTGCGTTGAGCATATAGACGTCGCCCGGGCGGATCTTGCCCTCGTTCTCGCGGATGATGCTTTCAACGCTCCGGTCCATGGAACCGAGATGGACGGGCATATGAGGCGCGTTGGCGATCAACTGTCCCGCCCTGTCAAATACGGCGCAGGAGAAATCGAGCCGCTCTTTGATGTTGACGGATTGGGCGGTGTTTTGCAGCGCGTAGCCCATCTGCTCGGCAATGGACATGAAGAGATTATTGAAGACTTCGAGCATGACCGGATCCGCCGACGTGCCAATGGCAGTCCGGCTGGGCCGTGGCTCCGTGCGCTCCAGAAGCACATGGTTCTTTGCGGTAATGCGTGCGCCCCATCCGGGTTCGACGACGATCGTTTGATGGTCCTCGATTATCAGGGCTGGACCTGCGAGACGATGACCGGGTTTGAGCGAGCGGCGTAAATAGACGGCCGCGTTGTGCCAGTTACCATCTGAATAAAAGCGGGTGGTGCGGGACCTCACGGGCGGCGTTTCACGAAGCACCAATGCGTCGGGCTCGGAAATCTCAGCGCCACCGCCAACGCATTCCACTTCAACGGCTTCTGCGACAAGATGTTTTTCGGGACTAATAAAGCCGAAGCTCTGTTCATGGGTCCGCTCGAAACGTTTGCGCATGTCAGTGATGGGTCCGAGCGCGATCGGTAGAGCCGTGTCCGTTCCCTGATAGCGAAGATGAACACGGATATGAGTTGTGATTTCAGATGCGGCGACACCTTGGCGGCTAAGCTCTTGTTGGTTTTGCTTGGCGAGCGTCGCAGAAATTTGTGCGATGTGGCCAAGCGCGCTGTCATCGAACAACCGTTCCACGGCCTGCTGACGCGTGGAGCGAATATTGGCGAGTCCCATGCCGTATGCGGAAAGAACGCCCGATAAGGGATGGATGAGGACCGTGCTCATTCCGAGCGCGTCGGCAACCATGCACGCATGCTGTCCGCCCGCGCCGCCAAAGCAGGCAAGCGTGTAGCCGGTGACGTCATAGCCGCGCCGCACGGATATTTTTTTGATGGCGTTGGCCATATTCTCGACGGCGATCTTCAAGAAACCATCGGCGACCGATTCCGCGTGCCGCCCATCGCCAATCTCGTGCGCCAGCGCGCCGAATGCCGCTTGAACCGGGAGTGGATCGAGCGGCTCGGCGCCATCCGGTCCAAAAATAGCGGGAAACAAATCCGGCGACAGCTTCCCCACCATCAGATTGGCGTCGGTGACCGTGAGCGGGCCGCCCCTGCGGTAAGATTTCGGCCCTGGATTGGCCCCGGCGGATTGTGGTCCGACGCGGAAGCGGCTGCCATCATAGTGCAAAATCGATCCGCCCCCGGCGGCGACGGTGTGAATACGCATCATCGGCGCCCGCATCCGCACGCCTGCGACCGCCGTCTCGAAGGCCCGCTCATAGGCGCCATCGAAATGGGAGACATCGGTTGACGTGCCACCCATATCGAACCCGATGATCTTCGAATAACCGGCAATTTTCGCCGTCTCCGCCGCGCCGACCACACCGCCCGCGGGGCCGGATAAAATCGCGTCCTTACCCTGAAAGAGATCTGCGGCCGTTAGCCCGCCGGAGGATTGCATGAACATGAGTTTGGGAATTGCTTCGCTCACGGCAGCTTCAGTTTCACGGCTTGCTTGGGTGGGGGCAGCCTGGCCGGTGAGTTCGCCTGCTAGTTTCTCCACATATCGGCGCAAGATGGGAGAGAGGTAGGCGTCGACGACAGTGGTGTCGCCGCGCCCGACGAGCTTGATGAGCGGGCTCACCTCATGGCTGGCGGACACTTGGGTAAAGCCGATTTCACGGGCGAGGGCGGCAACCTGCTTTTCGTGGTCCGGGACTGCATAGGCGTGCATGAAGACGATGGCGACGGAGCGGATGCCGTCATTATAGGCGGTCTCAAGAGGTTGGCGGGCGCTCTCTAAATCAAGCGGCGTTTCGGTTCTGCCATCGGCGCGGATCCGTTCGCTCACCTCGGCGACGCGCTCATACAGCATGTCCGGTTTTTGAATATTAAGGGCAAAGATATCCGGGCGGTCCTGATAACCGACCTTGAGCGCGTCGCGAAATCCTTTCGTCATAAGCAAAAGTGTGTGATCGCCCTTGCGCTCGAGGAGCGCGTTGGTGGCCACCGTCGTGCCCATTTTGACGGATGCTATTTGTTCCGAGGGGATCGGTTGGCCCGGCTGAACGCCGAGAAAGTCGCGGATTCCTTGCAGAGTCGCATCGTCATAGGCGTCAGGGTTTTCGGAGAGGAGTTTCCGGGCCGCGACGGCGCCCGACGGCGTGCGCGCAACAATATCCGTGAACGTACCGCCACGGTCGATCCAAAATTCCCATTTTTCACTATCAACCATCGCGGAAAAGGCAATATTCTATGGTGGATACGTTCAGATCTGCAGTGAACCTATTGGCTCGCGGACGAAGGCGTTATTCGAAGCGGCGAGAAACACGATCTGGCGAGAATGGATAACACGTCCCTGCTGAAAGTTGGAATTATCGGTTCCATTGTCGCGGCAATTTGCTGTTTCACACCAGTGCTTGTCATTGTGCTGGGTGTTGCCGGTCTTTCCGCCTGGATCGGCATGCTCGATTTTGTGTTATTTCCCGCTTTGGCGATATTCGTTTCGATAACGGTCTATGCGCTATGGAAAAGATCAAAAGCAACGTAAAGCTCGAATCGACCATTACCTGTCCCGAATGCGGTCATCGTGAAACCGAGACGATGCCTGTCAATGCATGTCAGTATTTCTACGATTGCAAGGGCTGCGGCGTGATATTGAAGCCGAAGGCGGGTGATTGCTGCGTTTATTGTTCCTATGCGGACGTTCCATGTCCGCCCATTCAAATGGGACAATCTTGCTGCGATCCTGAGTAATTATGCCGGACATGTTGCTGAATGACGCCTGCCAAGGGCGAACTTCTATCCTATGATGACGCTAAATTTGTTGGCCGCATAATCTTAGCGGGTTGAATTTTGGGGTCCGGAACTGCCGGGCAGGAGAATAAACGATGCCATTGAACATCTCATGCGTTCGCACCGGCCTCAATGCCGGGTTGGGTTTCGTCATCTTTTGCCTCGGCGTCATTGCCGGACTGAGTGCGATATCGCCAAGCGCTTCGGCCGAAGGCAGGCGCGTTCTCGAAGTGCGCCGTGCGGGCTCCTGCGAACTTGTACCGATCGAGTCCATTAATTTTCTAAATGGCGGGCGTGATGGCTTGCTGCTCTATATTGGCGGCATGCGCCCCTATGCGAATATGGATATTGAATTGCGCCATCAGCCTGGGCGCAGAGGCATGCTCACCATTAGGGTTGTCGGCTGCCTCAATGCGGTTGTCGGTCTGCCAGTGCGAACGCATTACAATGCGGATTTGCCGCTAAAGGAATTTCCAAGGGCCCGCCGTCTCAAAATTATTGGTGCAAACGGCTTTGTCTGGCGGCGTGTACCGAAGAAGTGAGCCGCACCGGCTTAGGCCGTTCTATCAACCCGCATTTTCCGGCCAAGGGCGACGATGCCGACGACCAAAACCGCAAAAATAATCTGAAGCCCCGTGACCGCTTCGCTGAGAAACATAGCGGACGCGGCCAGGGTTACGAATGTCTGCAGCAATTGCAATTGGCCTATCTTGGCAACGCCGCCAAGCGCCAAGCCACGATTCCACGCAAAGAATCCAATCAGCTGAGAAAAGAGGGCGACATAGATAAAGCCCAGCCAGGACGCTTGGGAGGCTTGCCAGTTGATCGGGCCGGAAAAGATGAGAACGATTGGCAGAATGAACGGTGCTCCGAAGACTAGCGCCCAACAGATAACTTGCCAGCTCCCGAGTGTTCGTGACAGGGCACCGCCCTGGGCGTAACCAACAGCGGCGCATGCCACGGCGGCGGCCAGCAAAAGATCCGCGGCGTGCAGCCCCTCCGCGCCCGCGCCTTCGATCAGAGCGAATATGAGAACAGCGCTCGCACCGGCCAAACTGGAGAGCTAGAAACCGGCGGACGGCCGCTCGCCAGCAAACACGACACTCGCCATAGCGGTT
>BFAS01000191.1 GCA_008974985.1 bacterium MnTg02 | reverse complement strand
TTTTTGCAAAAGGACTTCGACGTTCGGGAGGCACCGGATAGCCCACCAATTGCATCTGTGGCCCAGACTACTGCATCCATGGGTGACACAGGTGACACGATACAATGGGATGCGGTTCTTGATGAGCGCATAGCCGTTAATCCAATTGACTACCTGAATCGCATCCCCACGTTCGCAGCACTTAAATATGGCGTGACCGTCTCCAAGCCCGCAAGGCATTTCGCTTGACTGGCACTTCGTCAACAGCAGCTCCGTCACCACCGTAACAGCCTCTCGATTTCGTCTGGGCTCATGCCTGTACTTGCCGCCAGCAATTTTGAAATCGTTCGATATTTTCCGCTGTCCCGGCACGATTGATATGTAAGACCATAAGCATCCCGGCACCCAAAAACCTTCTTGCCGGGCGGCAGGTATAATTTTGCGCACATTTTGCCAATACAAGGACATTTAAACCACCATCTCGCACCACCGAAATTAGGCCGGGTGCTGATAAGATCTATGGTCTGCTTTACGGGTTCGCCACTCACTTGGAATGAAAGTTCGAGACGCGCATATTCGCGATCAGTTAGATCGGAATAGTAGGAAATTTTCGCGAACGGCTCGCTATCGTCTTCGTAAACCCATCCCCAAGTTCCACGCTTTGATCTTCCCGGTCTCACCGCGCCCGCGTTCATTAGGCTCGTTAGGCACAGCGTTGCGGAGCCTGCCGCCGGTGTATTTCCGCTCGAATTTGCTGTCAGGTTGTTTGAAGCGTTTCAAGAAAGGCGGGAGTCAAAACTTTCTCGCTGATTGTGTACAGGCCCAGATTCAAGCCGCTGAATCGTTTCCCTGCGTCAATGATTTGTTCTTCGGTCCACTCGGCTCGGCTGATCCGCACATCTTGTCCCCTGCCCTCGATCTTAATGTTTCGCACGACCATTATCGGCGGCGGGCCTTCACGGAATTCCTGGATGTTCGAATGGGCCAGAAGGATTCTGTCATCGCTGGCGTTCGCAAATGATTTGTGCAGGCGCTTCGCCTTGTCGTGGTGTTCTGCGAAGCGCGGGTCTTTGACGAACCACCGTTTGAACAGGTCGCATTTCAGTCGAAAAGAGGTGTTCGGTGTAGGCCGGTATTTCTCTTCGCTGTGATATTCTTTGTTCACTGAGATTAGCAACACGTCGATTTGCTGTTCGAGTCGCCCCCAATGAGCGAGCGCAAAGCCGATAGCGGTGAAGAATGGCATAGCGAAGGTTGGAGGGTCATTGAGTTGACCACCCGCTAGCCTGATTGTTGGATGATCCATGGCAAAGACCCCGAATAAGCAGAAACCTGAAAATATCGAACTCGAACCCGACGCATTGGATCGGTTCAAGAGGCAGATGGACAAGATCGTGCCACCGAAAAAGCCCAAACGCTTGAAGCAAAAAGACGCGGAGCAAATCAGGGGACGGCACTCCATGAATCAACCGGACTGTAATGGGTCGTTTGGCTGCCCCAGCATGTCGATCACTTCATCTGGCGACATTTCGGAGAAATAAAAGCCAGGCTTCCAGCCAGAAGATTTGGCTTCATTTTCCTCGATTTCAATTACCACGCGCTTGAATCCGCCGAGGGTACCAAGCCCCGACGGGTCATCGAATTCCGGTCCCTTTTCTAAGGACTTCAGAAAATTTTCGCGCGACAATCCTAATTGTCGTTCGCAGTCGGCAACCGATAACTCATAGCTTGGACCTCCCCGCCTCAGAGTTGGCCCTTCATAGACAAACCAAACCTTAGCCACTGATGAGTCTCCAATGAAATTCGACATCTGCTTCGCTACGGACGAAATCCGGTTAGTGCTGACGGAGAGTCTAAAGCTTCCTGAAGGGCGTGTACCGTGGCTTGAATCACCTGCCGCGCAAGCTGCTTTTGATCAGATCCCGCAGATCGAATCGATGGTGCGGCAATTTCTAGATAAATTTGCGGAGGATTGTGACGGGTCACGGTGATTTTGTCGCCGGCCGGCTTTCCTCCCTCACCGGTGATTCCCACAGTCCAACTCTTACGGGCATTGTCGTTATCCGTCATTCTGCTGGTTCTTTCGTTTCCAGCGCAGGAAACGCTTCGCTAAGTCCGTAGCGAGTTTGATCAGCTCGTCGTATTGCTGCGGTTCGATGCTGGCCATGGCCGAAAAATCCACTGTCCGAAAAAGGGTCTGCCGAGGAGCATGAAAAAAGCTTGTGTTTCCAAGCCTCTCAGGAGTATGAAAACAGTAGCCAGAAAAGTACACATAAACGGACGGATGTTCACCGCTTATCCCCGATGAAATCGAAAAATCGAACAATGCTCTATATGCGGGTGTCGACCGCCGACCAGAAGCCGGACTTACAGGTCGACAATCTGCGCGACTATGCGAAGCGGGCCGACCTAAAGATCGTGCATGAATATCTCGATGTTGCCGTGTCCGGCCGCAAAGAAAGTCGACCGCAGTTGAACGCGCTCATGAAGGCAGCGCGCAACCGCGAGTTCGATTGCGTGCTGGTCTGGAAGTTCGACCGGTTTGCCCGTTCGACCAAGCACCTGCTGTCCGCCCTCGAAGAGTTCAACCATCTGAGTATCCGCTTCATTTCCGTGCAGGATCAGATCGACACTTCAAGTCCCATGGGCAAGGCCATGTTCACGATCATCGGCGCCATGGCTGAATTGGAATCTTCCCTCATCAGCGAGCGCGTCACGGCGGGCATGAAGGCCGCCAAGGCGCGTGGCAAACAGATGGGACGCCCGCCGATCCCGAAACGCTGGCGGGCTAAGGCGGAAGAACTGGCAGCAACCACGAATTTGAGTATCAGCAAAATCCACGAGGAGATGGGCGGCAAGGTGAGCCGTAGTGTTGTCGGTGAAATCGTCAAACAGGTGCGCGATCGTCAAGCAGCTGCGTAAGCGTGAAGAGGAGTCACAAGGGCGATGGACGAGCGCGGAATATCCTACGAAGGCACGCCGCCAGTTGCAGCGACTGGCGAGCACCGCGTTGCGCTCGTCATCGGGAATGCGGGATACAAGCACGGCAAGCCGCTCCCCAACCCGCACAACAATGCCAAGGCCATAGCAGATATGTTCGCGCGACTGGAGTTTGAGCTGCACCAGCACCGTACAGGGCTGACCACGCACTGGCACCAGGACCTTGGCCTCTTGGAGATGCGCCGGGTATTCGCTGACTTCGCGATCAAGGTGGAGACGGCTGACATGGCGGTCCTCTACTTTTCTGGCCATGGATTGGAAATCGACGGCGAGAATAATCTGCTCCCCGTGGACCCGGACCTGAAACATGTGCGGGCCGACCGCCGGTATTGGATGACGACAAACTGAGCGCAGCAAAATCACGATCAAAGATGGCTTTTCACTCCGTCAAGCAGCCAAGCAAATTGGCGTGAGCTATCGAACGCTGTACAGGAAGTTGCCTGGCGGCAAATCGGCCTTAGAGAGCTACATCGATTAACGGCGTTGCGACTGTTGCATCCCATCAGCAAGTCGGATGTCACTTCACGGTCCGAGGGGCGCGATTACGCTCCCGCCTTCCATCCCTGCCTTCGCAGCGTGGCCTCCACCTCGATCATAACGCGCGTCTTACCGAGCCCGCCCGTGCCGTGCACCAGTCGATGAGCTTAACCCTAATGCCGGTCAGGTCGACTTAGGGCACGACCTTGAACTTCGCTTGCAGCAGCTCCGTCGGGCCGATCTCGTGCGGATCGCGCGCGAGCTTTTCTTGCTTGGGGTCGATAAGGCGATGGCCGGGAGGGGTATGGCTCAAAGCAGTCACCACACCCCGCCAAGTTGCGCGGCAAGCCCCAAATTGAAGTGGCGCGCCAACTCAGCCTCCTTTGCTTCGAGCCGGCGATAGATCTTCCAGTGCATGCCCTTGGTCTTTTCCGGAAACGGA
The DNA here is from genome assembly GCA_008974985.1 of bacterium MnTg02. GTDB lineage: Bacteria > Pseudomonadota > Alphaproteobacteria > Rhizobiales > BFAS01 > MnTg02. Next base: position 7,071 of record BFAS01000191.1, on the reverse strand, counting down.
TCATCGACGCAAAGAGAACCACCCAGCTTCTCGCGGATGTTTTGCGCTTGCGAAAGCGCCCTGCCGTAGCTTGGCTCGGACTGAGACCGATATTTCAGGCCATAGCATTTCCGGCAGCGATAGACCTTGCCGCCATAGAGAATGCGGCAGTTCCGACCACATGAGAGACAGCGGAACCAACGCCTTCGACCATCAAAGTTGGCCGCGCTGTAGGAAAAGTGGACAAACTCGCTAATGTCTTCCCATTCACCTCCCCAATCGCGTGTCCGGTAAGTGATCCTAAGACCCCGCTCTTCGGCTTTCACTTGAATCGATCCCGATGTCTGTCCACCGTGAAACCAGGTGATGGCTGTCCAGGTGCAACGCTTCAGAATGCCTTCGCTGTTCAGCCAGGCAAGATCAATGGACCGATAGTCTTCGCACCTCGCCGCCCCGAACCCCGGAGGTCTACCTGATCCCATGCCGCCCATTTGTTTATCCCGTTATTTTCGAAATCAATTGGGAATATTCCGTTTTTTTCAAGTCGCTCTTTGTCAGTGATGCATCTAGATTTCCCGCTGGACACCTACATCCGCCACGCGGCAAATCACGCGGCGCAAACGCCATGCGCATGAAGTAATGCGATCAACCAAAAGTTCCTCAAGCTCACCCATCGGCGCGAGTTCGTACCGGAACCTTATTGCGAATGTCAGAAACTCGCCTTTGCTTTCGTGATCCATAAGGCAATTGCGCGACAACATCCCGAGCTTCCGAGCGTTTCTCGCCGAACTGGCTTTCCCGGAGTCTGATTTTGGTCCGGTGCTCAATTGCGCATTCGCCCGGTTGGCGTCACGTTGTGCCTCACTGGTCATCATTGCCCCCGCTCATCTTTGTCCGGTCATGCCGCATCCGCCAATCGGATATCGAGATAGGCAACGGCCCCTTTCGGTCCTCGCCGCCGTTTTTCAAAGCCCAGCGCCCGAAGTGTCACGCCGAAATCTTTCTGCGAAAGCCACGGCAAGCCGTGTTCACGGGCAAACCGGCAATAAGATTGATGAAGAGCCGTTGCTCCGGCGACTGAACCTTTCAGTTGCTTCGTGTTTTTGTTCAGGAAATGCCGCACGGCGGATTGTACGGTCCACACACGAGAAGGACTGGAGACATTCGAACCATACAGCTTCGACCCGCCCGAAGGTTCAGTGATGCTCATTGGCGCGAGGGTTTTTGGCAGGCGCTTCGCTGGTGGTTGCCGGGTGACACTCCACACGGTCGCAAGGCCAATGCCAGAGCCGAATTCAATCATGAGCGCCAACAATGCGGCCAAGCCGGTTTCGACTTGCTTGGCATCCCTACCTATCAGCGCCGCGATGGTTTCGGATTGCGGGTGCGTCCGCAGAAGCGTCGTGCTGGCCGCCAATGAGGCCCCCAGCGCCTTTTTAGCATTGGCTATACGCGTCTCTAAAACTTTTGCCCGGCGCTCCATGCGGCCCCGCTCGCGCCATTTCAGTCGCTGTTTCAGTCGCGCCTGCAATCCTGCAAGCTCCGCTCTGTCGGCTGTTAGAGCCTGCACATATTCACGGTTGAGCGTGGCATGGATCTCGGACGCCCCGATGGTTTTCGACCTGTTGACCGATGCGAAGCCCGCCGCTGAAGTCAGCGAAAATGCTGTGCAGCACGAAAAAAGGATTGCGCCTGCAATGACCCCAAACCAATTGCGCTGTGCGACGGCCAAAAGAATCGCTATGCCAAGTGCGGCTTTAAGAACGTCCGCTGCGGCGCTTGCCGATCCATATATCAGGCCATCGAGTTGGGTCGCACCAAGACCGTAGCCAAAGCGAAAATTAAGCAACGCCGACACGAAAAGAAGAATGCTCGCGGCCGAGCCACCGATAATAAGAATTGCCCATCTCATCGCGGTTATCCTTTATTCGGCTTGAAATTCCTAAATCGGAATTGCGTCAACGCCGCTGTTAAGATTTTCCCAGTAAACGATTTGAATTGTTGCGATGACAACCAGTGTCGGCGCAGCCCAGCGCTGAATCTGCCTCCCGCAAAACATGCTCGGAATTCGAATCTGTTCCGAATTTTTGTAGGTATTATATTACCACATACGGTCTATTGGAAACCGAGAAATTGAATGTCTGGCATCACCAGTTTCGCCAGAAAAGAGGGGTGTCCTGGGTCAGGACCGGCGGTCGTGGTTAGGCTCCCCCATTTGTTCGTTACGCGAGAGATATCCTTTTAGGTGCTTAGAAGCATCAAATACCTCCATGGTCTCTGATAGCCGCCGTCAGAGCGCTGCGGACGGTACCCAAGACGGCAACTTGTGATTGGCCCGTGGCCTTGCCAGCATTTCGCATTTGCACCGCGACATCACCCAGCGGCAGGTTTGCCTGCAATGCGATCCGAAAAGCGAGATACGCCTTGTTATTCAGGGTTTGGTTGCGAGCGCCCTGATCCGATCTCGATATCTCCACCGCAAGCTCGTGAATGCGCCCGCCGCCCTTAATCGGCTTGCCGGTATATTTCAGCCGGGGTGCCGCTGGCGGCATCGCCATTCTTATCAGCCATCCGGGCATGATAGGCAGATGGACGCCTTTGGGCGCTCGGACCCATGTGTAGTGTCCGCCACCGTCAAGCTCCTTCTTGTTACCATTTGTGCCATCCCACCATGACGGCGGCAAAACGACATAGCCGCCTTTGCTCTTGCAATCTATGCCCTTGCCGATCCGGTTGGTTGAATTGCCGACGCGCTTGTCGTAGGCAAAATACATGTGAAATCCGCCCCGTGGCGATTGCGACATCGGCATCTTGGGTAGCTCGCCATTGGCCTTGAGCAATGCTTTCAGGCTCTCGATACCGCCATGGTGTTTGTCCACATCAACGACGGTGATTTCGGTCTCCGGGCCGCAAGCCACGGCGATATTCGCATTCGGCGTCTGCCTCTCCCAGCCGGCGATGATGTCTTCATCGTCGGTTGCATCGTAAACGCCTATTCCTTTGAGCGTCTTTTTTGAGCCGGGCCGCAGGGGAAACACCCTCCAACCGAGACCAACATACAGGCAGGCTGCGTTAAAAAAGTTCATGCAAGCCCTCCACTCTTAGAGTTCCGGATGAGGCATTCAGCATTGATTTCCAGTTCCTCGCCCATAGCCTTGGCGCTATTGCCCGCCAGCGGGGCTCTTGCCGGACCAGAGGTCGGCGGCGGCGCGGCTGGCGGCGGCATCAAGAATAAGATCGTGACGATCCTCATCATAGATCAGCGCCAAAGTGCCCTTTCGGCCCATGTTGCGCTCGATTTTGATCTTATCGAAATGGACGACCATGTGGTCGTGGCTGCCGACAAGGAGCGGCGTCCGCAGCACACAAATGCCACGGGTTGCGGTGCTGCCGAACTGGACGGAACCGAATGCATTGGCAATGCGGAACGGCTTGATGGACCCGTCCTCGGAGTACATGCGAGCGCCAATATGAGTCACCACCGCGAATATCGAATCCAATTCCGTCGCCAGTTTACCGAGCTGCTTCATAATTGATTTGACGTATTCGGTTTCGGTTTCCCTCGGCCCACGGAGATGGTCGAACTCCGACCATGGATCAAGGATGAAATAATTCGTGCCGAACTTTTCATTCATGTAGCGGGCGCGGGCGACATACCAGTCGAGATATCGCTCCCGCTCCATCTCCGGATTGGTGTGCAAGATCCGCTTCTGCATTTCGATGGCCTTGGCGATCTGAGACTCGTCGGCCTCCTCGCACCGGCCATGCGTGTAATGGCGCAGGACCTGATCGCGTTGCTCGATCGGATCATCTTCCCAGGTACAGAACCAAACCGGGATTTCTTGGTCTTGCCCGCCCTCGCCCTCCGCCCATTTCATGCCGAGGATTTGAGTTAAGGTCGATTTCCCGCAGCCATAGGGCCCGGCGATAATTATCACTTCACGGCGTCGGTATTGCAGATGCGGATCGAGACACGGAATGCCGGACGGAATGCGCTCCGCAAGCGCCGGGTCCTCATAGGCGTCATGCAAAGTCCGGATCTCTTGCCAGTAGAGATCCCGGCTATGGTCCGCGATGCGAGCAATATTGCGCCGATCCTCAAAAAAAGCTCTGAGGCCGCCGGTTCCGACGGTATCATCGAGCCATTCAATCGTCGCCGGATCGACGCCGCTCTCAGCCAGCTCCATTGCCAAGCCTACGGCGTTGCCAGTATCCAAGACGATGATTTTCTTGTCCGAAAAATCGACGACGATGTCGTCGCCGGGAAAGGTCATTGCCTTTAGCCCCGCCCCGTTGGCGGCGGCAATGAGATCCTCGTCCGTCGCGAGGACCAATAATTCGGAGACGGTCTTCTTCGGCATCATAAACCCTCCCGACCGTGGCGGAGGAGACACGCCTCACGAGGCGTCAGATGCCGTTGGGAGGTATCGGGAATATCCCGTTTGCCATGGTGGTTGAGGAGATTGCTCAGGACCTTGGCAAAATATGCTTTCGGGTTGCCCTTGGCTGATACGCGGGTGGTTTGCCAGGCCTCAATAACGTTGGCCGCGCCATAAAGGCAGACCTTGCCGGTGAGGTCGGCCATCATGTCGCGAATCTTGCCATGGGCGTCGGCATCGTCCATGCCAGGGATGTCGATGCCGTCCCATGCGATCAAGTCCGTGACGATCAATTCTAAGGCATCGCCAAACGGGATCAACGCGGCAGTGAGCGCGCCGTTGTTATCAAAGCCATCCTGTTGTTGACCGCTCCCCTCTCCACCACCCATGGTTCCATTTTTCTGCGACTTATTCGCCGACCCGGAGATAGTGACTCTAGTATTATTAGTAGGGGCCAACTGTTGACCCACTACGGAGCCAATCTGGCCCATAATGGCGGCTTGCTGACCCATAACGTTTTTTGGGTCAGATGGTTGTGGGTCAACTGTTGTCTCACAAGATCCTATTGGGTCGGGTGTTGACCCATAAGACCAATTTCTTGAGCCAAGCGGTGACCCACAATCGTCGTCAGCCGGTTCTGGCCGGTGATAGTTATCCCGATATTCCTTGATGGCGCTCTGATAGCCAAACGATGGCTTGTAGGTGTTCGCGGCCCGTCCCTGGCCCTTGATGACCTCGATTTCAGCCCATGCCTCGATCTCAGAAAGATATTTTTTGACGGTCGTCGGGCTTAAGCCGCACATGCTGGCGATCCACCGCAGGGAAGGGTTGCACCGACTGCCGTCGCGGGCCATGACCTTGGCAATGACGTGGATAATGTGGCGGGCAGTCGAAGACAGCTCCGAGTCCATCGCCCGCCATTCCAGCGTGCGGGCGAGGTCCGGTCTTATCCCTGCGATGTGTCCGGTGCCGCTTATGTTCAGACACCGATCATCGCGTTTGTAAATTCGTGCCGCCATTGCCGCCCCCAATGAATTTGACAGCAGCAACTAATCCGTTGATTTCCAGTCGTAAAATATCTACATTGATGCTGCTAGATGAGAATTTTGCATGAAGTTTTCGCCGCCGCGCCGGGTGCAGTCCGGGGCGGCGGTTTTCGTCGGCGGTGATATTCATGAGCGAGACCCGCCGCGCTCTGAATTCCGCTCGTTAGTGCGGGCCTCAATCCACAATTGGACTTCCGACGCCAACCAGCCGCGTGCTCTTTTGGATAGCGAAATTGGTGCCGGGAAGGCTCCTTCCTTCACAAGGTCATAAATGGAGCTGCGCTTCAACCCGACACGAGAAACGACCTCTTTGAGCCGTAAAACAGAATCTTGCATTACCGTCCTCTTTGATTCGTTTCAAACCTTGTCGGACGGTAAATCGGTAGGTGGGGAGAAAAGGAGTGCCGAGATTCTCCTCAGGGCCGGTAGCTAATGTTTCTGAGCCAATCGGTCATGACATCGAGAACCGCTTCAAAAATCGGGCCTTCGTCGCCGTCGCCAGGTGGCAAATGGTGCTCGGCTACTCTTGCCACGCCTCTCATCTGCTCAGATAATTTTTCAAAAAGGTCGGGGAACGGCTTATTCAGTTTGGTTGCATTTTTTCGCCAATCTATGATCGTCCCCGGAGCGTAGGGCCCGCCGTGCTTTCGCGGACTGTTAAACCCGCACTCAGAAAGAGCGGTTGAGATTCTTTGAGCAGCTATTGCGCGGCCTAATCCGCGCTCAAGCAAAACGTGAAGCGCCGCCGCCGCTGCCGCCCTGGCGGCGACTCGCAAAAGATTGTTCTGCAGGCCACTTCTCCCGGTTTCAGGAAGCTTGTGGCTAAGAAGTAACGATGGCCTTCCTTGATCTATTTCGCACAGCTCATTAAAGAGAATATAAAGGGGAAAGGGATATGAGCCCCAAAATCTGCCTTCAGCAGGCAGATCCAATCTAAAGCCACCATCGGCAGTGAGGGCAAGCGCTCTCTTCAACGCCGAACTCAAGACCGCGATGCATTCAGCAACGTCCCCGCGAAGTTCTCCCGCCGTCCGCTGGCTCCCGCGATCGCGGTGTTGTTGCTCAATTTCGAGTAGGTCAGAGATCAGGCGGGCGAAAATATTCGCGAAGGCCGTCTCTCGCTGTCTAGGCGTTAAGTCTTCTGGGTTATCGATGCCAAGGGATGCCAAGACAGATTCAAGAAATTTGTCGGTGTACCTCGCGTCCAAGATCATTTCCTTTGTAAAGTTTCGTCACACGTATTTCCCAAACTGAGGGGTAACGACTTTTTCTCCCCGGAGATGATCGAGATAATCCGCCCACCATTGCATTAATTCGCGTCGCTCTTCGAGATACTCGGCACGATTATAAGCGCCTCGCACGGTGTTCCTTTCGCAATGAGCAAGCTGCCGCTCAATTGCATCAGGACGGAACCGCGATTGCTCATTGAGGATCGTTGATGCCATTGATCGAAAGCCGTGGCCTGTCATCCGCGACTTGTATCCCATCCGGTAAAGAGCATAGAGCATCGTATTGTTGCTCATGTACCTATGAGGATTCCTGCCGGTAAATACGTAACGGCTTTCGCCATTCAGCATCCGCAAATCTTTGAGCAAAATGAGAGCCTGACGCGAAAGCGGTACGATATGCTCGGTATTCATCTTCATGCGCCCCTCGGGCACAATCCA
>BFAS01000190.1 GCA_008974985.1 bacterium MnTg02 | reverse complement strand
CGTTTCCGATGCCACCGAGATCGCGCATGATTCCTCCAGGATTTGGCGCGGCTCCAAGCCGGTCACGGAAGACCGGAAGACTTGCAATGATGTTTTGAACATATTGCCGTGTCTCCTTATAGGGCAATCGTTCGATCCAATCGATTGGGTCAACATCTGCCTGTCGTGGATCACCAAAATTTTGTATCCACTGTTCGACGCGCGTCGGGCCGGCATTATAGGCCGCCAGCGCCAATATGTAGGATCCGCCAAAAGTTCCAAGCAGATCAGACAGATAGGCAGTTCCCAGCTTTAGATTGAAGGTTGGATCCGCAGTGAGACGCTTTTTTGAGAATTTGAGTTTTTGAAGGCGCGCGACGTGCGCCGCCGTACGCGGCATGAGTTGCATGAGACCGCGGGCTCCTGCGGGGCTCGCAGCCTTGGTGTTAAATTCGCTCTCTTGACGCACAACAGCGTAAATGAGAGCGGGTTCAATTGTTTTTGTGATGCGCCCGTTCAGAGGCGGCAGGAGATTTACGGGATAAGCGAATGCTTTAAAAGGCCAACCACGCGCCAACCCCCGTTTTGCGAGCCGCACTGTCAGCCCCACATGTCCTGTCTTGCGGGCAAGCCTTATCAGGAGCGCCAATTCGCCCTCAACTTGGGCGTTTTTCGCCAAATGCGCGTAAAATATCGGAATCAGCATGTCCAAACCGGCTTGTTTCGCGGCAATAATGGCGTTGACCGCATCGCGGTTCAAAAACTGATGGATCTCGTCCGTGGAAGCCGAAAGGACTGACGTGGCAGAGCTGCCCGTCCGGCCGGAACCAATGGCAGCTTCGGAAAGCCGCCCATAGAAACTGTCGGGATATTTGCCGGAAGCGGAAAAATGAATAAACGCTTCCGCTTTTCGGTTTGCCTTTAGAGCGGTTCGGGCTAACCAATATTCGGCACAAGCGATATCCTTGGCCAAAACAGCAGCGGTCCGCATCGCGAAGAAATGTTCGTAGGCGACCTTGGTTTTGCCGAGAAACTGAAGTGCGACCCAACCTGCAAAAAACTCGGCCTCAATATATTTCGCACCGGAAATTGAACCATGTTCCGCCGCGATTTTATAGGCTATGGCGGATCGGCCGCTATTTAGAGCACGCCGGCTGAGACGCCGCCGCTCGACCCACCATTTCTCGGCGTCGATTAAAGTCTCGGCATCTTGAGGAAGGGTCGCGAATATCGCCCAGGCTTTGTCGAATTTTTCCTTTCTCCGGAGCCATTGGACTTTCTGAAATTGCGGTCCTACCTGCGCGCGGACGTCCTTTGAAAGACCGTTTAGAAGCGCGCCGGCATTGCGTGCGCGAAGCACAACCGCGGCACGTGCTTGCGCTGCTTTCAGATCCTCGGGGCCTAGCGATTTGGCAATCCGCAATGCACGGCCGGCAAACTCTCGCTTGCTTTGCAAAAACAACCAATTAATCCGTGCGCGATGGTCAGCAGGGGAGAGAAATTTGCCGAACTTCTCAAGGATTATTTTTTCCAATTCATCATCGATTGCATATTTCCGCCAAACGGTCGAAACCAATGGACCGGCGCGATGTTCATTATCGGTCCCTAAATAAGACGTGGCGAGCGCGACGTGTCCAGCTCCGGTCCGGGGTTTTGAATTCTTGAAAAATTCGGCAATGGTTTGGCTATCAGCCGCTTGTTCCAAAAGCGCATATTCGGCGCGCTTGCGCAGAAGCTTTTGGCTTGGCCAGAGAGGATTATTGGTCCGGAACTTTTCGATTTCAAGCGCGGAGGCTTGCGAATTCCCGCTTCGGTAGTGGTACCAGCGAACAAGCTTGCGTGCGATTTTGGCTTTGATTTTTTTCTGCGCGGCCGAAGCCGCTTTCGTCTTCTCCTTGTAGATCGCACGAACGGCCTTTGCGGTCTGAGTGCGGTCGCTTTTCGACAAGGGATTGGCAAACAGCGGTTCCAGAGCCCGCCCCAATTTTTCCGTTTTGTCCGTTCCGTTTGTCGTGGGCGCCGGCTCCTTTAGTGGGTTTGGCTTGCCAGGACTTGGAACGGTCTGCTTTGCCGTCGTGGTCGTCTTTGGTGTTGTGATGACTTTGACCGGCCAGCCGGTCTTTTTAGCCGATCGTCTTGCTCGTTCAGGCTTACGGGTTGGCAGCGCTATGTTTTCCAGTGCTTTAACCGCGGATGGTGTGGCTTCAGAGGCGCGCGCCAACGCGTCTTTTTCGATCAGCTCAGCAAGCGGATCGGCCATTGAAGGATGTCCTGGAAAACTGCCGAGTAGGGCTATTGCCGCGGATATTCCTAACAGATTGAAGCTTCGCATTGATTTATTGATTTGGTTGCCGTTGGCAATAAGCGCCCTAATCGTCCTTTGGCCCGGACCATTAACTGCTATGGGACTCAGCGCGGGACAATCTTTCTAATTCGATAGTGCGGCAAAATCGAGATCACTGACCATGCGGGAAACATGAAGCTGTCGGAGCTTCATTCCTCATATCATTTCTTCATATCATTAAAAAGGGGACGTGAAAAATGGTCAGTTGCTGGCCCGCTGGATGGCCGGGATTCCGGCCTTTCTGCCACGGAGCAAATCAATATCGATCTGCAGCGCGTTTTCCGGATCGCCGAGACGGGCCCGATACACCTGCACATTGGCCATGACCTTCTTCACATAATTCCGCGTCTCATTAAACGGAATCTGCTCAATCCAATCGATAGGATCAATGCTCGGACTGCTCGGGTCGCCGAATTTCTTGACCCATTGGCGGACGCGTCCCGGACCGGCATTAAAGCCGGCGAGCGATTTGACGTAAGACCCTTTGAATTCATCCATGCGGTCGGCGATATAAGCGGTTGCTATTTTCACATTGTAGACGGGATCGCTCAGCAGTCTCTTGAGCTGGTATTTGACTTTATGCTGGCGGGCGACATGCTTGGCGGTGATCGGCATAACTTGCATGAGCCCGCGCGCACCCGCATGGCTGACGATTCTTGGATTGAACTCGCTTTCCTGGCGGGTCACGGCGTAAAAGATTGATTGCTCGGGAAGCTTGCGCAAGGCCTTGAATTTAGGCATCGCATGAGTCGGATAGGCATATCTTGCGAGCGCATGGCCATAGAACATGGCTGTCTTGCCAATTCGCAGGCTTTGTTGCGTCTGGCCGATTTGCTTGCCGAGCTCCGCAGCCAAAACAAACTCCCCGGACGAATTTAGGAGTTTGCGAAAACCCCCAAGAATCCGATTGGCGACAGCTTTGGCGCCGGCCTTATGGGCAATTACGACAGCCTTTACAGATTGCCGGTTGAGAAAGCGCTTGATCTCCTCTGGCGTCGGTGCAGGGGGAGCGGCGATAACAAGAGTTGTTGAATTTGGATTGGCCGCGCGTCCTGAAAGCTGGCCGTAGAACGTGTTGAAATCTTTCGCGCCATTGGTGAAATGCTTGTTTGCTTCAGCCGTTTCGCCAAGAGCTTTCGCTGCTCTCCCAAGCCAATAATGCCCGCGGGACCGGCTTCTGGGACCATCAGCGGATTTGCTGAGTGCCGCGAAGTGGGTTTTCGCGGTTTTCGCATCCTTGAGAAAGCGCAAAGAGATCCAACCAGCCAGAAACTCAGCTTCGTTCAAATGGTTTACAGTGATCGGTCCGTGATTTTTGGCGATCCTGTATGCAATTTTTGCTTTGCCGCGTTCCAGAGCCTCACGCAGAAGGCGCCGCCGCTCAAGCCACCAGGCGTCCGGTTCAATTAAGCTCTCTTTATCTTTGGGTTGCGACTTCAAAAGTACCCACGCTTTCGAATAGCTCTTTTTTCGCCGCAACAACCGAATTCTGGAAAAAAGAACAGTGGGGTCTTTTTTTGCCTTAGCAGGCAATGCTGTCAGTTTCTTGCTGGATCTGCGCAGCGCTGACGCCCGCGCCGACACGATTCGGCGCTCGCTCTTCGTCAAATATTTTGCAACCCGCTGCGCGCGCGCCGCGGCGCCCTTTTTGCGGGAGAAAAGCATTCGGTGTGCACGGAATCTATGATCGTCCGCGGTGAGGAGGCTGCCAAGCCGCTTGTGGACGATCGATTCTAGCCGCTTGGATAAGCGACGATGCCGCCAGACCTCGATTGCTAGCTCTTTGGCTTTTACCTTTTCTCCAGCGTCCAAGTGGATTATCGCCTGACCGGCAATCCCGGCATCGGTTTGCGGTGGTTCGTCCGCGTAGAATTTTCTGAGTCGTGCCGCCGGTGGATTGGACAAGAGGAGGTTGCGTTCGGCAAATTTCCGCAACCGATACAATTCCGTCCAGTCTGGATTCTCTTTTCGAATCGTCTCTGACTGCTCCGGCGTAACAACAAAAAGCTCTTTTACGAGGCCGTACCAACGGACAAGATCGCGCGCTGCAATATCCTTGATATTCTTCATCGCGGCCTTCGCTTGAGAGGCCTTTTTCCGATTAATCAAGGTAAGCGCTCGAGAGACCTGCTTCAGGTCGGCCTTGGAAATTTTGTAGGTGAGCACAGGCTTGAGAATTTTTTCCAGATCCGGTGAACCGGGATCTTGCGCCGCGACCTTCGGTTCGTCTTTCTTTTCAGTGCTGGATTTGCTGGTGTCGCGCGCGTTCGTGGCAGCGGACGGATCTTGCGCCGCTGTCTTCGGTTCGTCTTTCTTATCGGTGTCGGACTTGCTGGCGTCGCGTGCCTTCGTGTCAGCGGATGGCTCTTGCGCCGCTGTCTTCGGAATCTCCTTTACCTCGACGCTAGGCTGATCGGGACTTTTTGCATCCGCATTGGATTTGTTGCGGGCTGGCGCGGGCTTTTGATTATTGCTTGTTGAATCTGCTTCAGCCGTGGAATTCGACGGGGCCGGTGCTCCTGTAGCGCCAGTTACTATAGACTCGTCTGCAAGTTTCTGCGGGACGGGTTTCGCTTGGCTGGGCTTGGTCGGTTCAGGCTTTGGTGCCGCGATCTTTTCCGGCTTGGGCGGGCTTTCGCTTTTCGGGATTTTGGGTTTTTGCTCTTCTTTGCGTGGCGGCGAGAGCTTTACAAGCGTGCGCGGCTCGGCATTAATTTTATCTTGTGCTGAAGACGTGAGGGAAGGTTCACCGGCCCACTCACCACGCGCGAGAAAACCCATGCTCGATCCAACCACAACGAGCAATATTGCCCCAAAGACAGTTTTTAGGCTCATGAGCCCAGCCGATATCTCAATTCCGAGCCGCAAATCATGTTGCTTCTACCGGATGAGCTCATAATATTCAAAGGAATCATTAAATGATGGTTTCCGAGATACAAAGTATTCCGAATGTTAATTGAGCACCCGAGTCGGCAACGTCTCGCGAGTCTTAGCACAATTCCGGCAGAATAATGACGTGGCAGACCAATGGCTTGCCGCGATCGGAGGGACGGATTATTGTTCTGTCAATTAAGCGGCCGTCAGACCAAGCATCGTGCTGGCGGTTAATTCAAGTGTGAATTGCGCTCCGATAGGAGTTTGGAACAATGTTTAGGGGCTCGCTAACGGCTCTCATTACGCCATTCAAGGATGGAAAGCTCGACGAGGAAGCTTTCCGGCGCATTGTCGAATGGCAAATTGATGAAGGAACTCATGGCCTTGTTCCCGTGGGCACAACGGGGGAGTCGCCGACGCTCGACCATGAGGAACATATGCGTGTCGTTGAGATTTGCGTCGAGACGGCGAACGGGCGTGTTCCGGTGATCGCGGGAGCTGGTTCAAACTCGACTGCGGAAGCAATCGAACTCACCAAACACGCGAAATCGGCGGGCGCTAATGGTGTGCTCGTGGTGACGCCTTATTACAATAAGCCGACCCAGGAAGGGCTTTATCAACATTTCAAAGCGATCAATGATTGTGCCAATATTCCGATACTCATTTACAATATTCCCGGCCGCAGCATTGTCGACATGTCGGTCGTGACAATGACGCGTCTTTTTGAGCTGCCGAATATTGCCGGCGTGAAGGATGCGACCGCAAATCCTGTGCGCGCTTCACAGCAGCGCGCCGCAATGGGCCCAAAATTCATACAGCTTTCCGGCGAAGATGCGACAGCGCTTGCGTTTAACGCTCACGGCGGTCAGGGATGCATCTCGGTGACGGCCAATATCGCGCCGGCACTATGCTCCGAGTTCCAGGGTGCTTGTTTAAATGGCGACTTTAAGCGGGCGCTCGAAATTCAAGATCAACTCATGCCGGTCCATGACGCGCTCTTTATCGAATCAAATCCGGGACCGGTGAAATATGCTGCGGAGCGTTTAGGGCTTTGCCGCAGCGAGATCCGTTTGCCGCTTGTGCCGATTTCCGAAGAGTCGCGACGCGCAGTCGACGAGGCTCTTGTCCAGGCGCGCTTGCTGAACGGCTAAGGATTAGTTCTGGAGGACGGCGGATGGCCGGAAAAAAAGACGGCCGGAAAATCGTCGCGGACAATCGCAGGGCCCGGTACAATTACCAGATAGAAGAGACGTTCGAAGCCGGGATTATGTTGCAGGGCTCGGAGGTGAAGTCTTTGCGCGCCGGCAAGGCCAATATCGCCGAAGCCTACGCCTCGGAAGAAGACGGCGAAATCTATCTTCTTAACTCGAATATTCCAACCTACAAGCAGGCCGGACGGTTCAATCATGAGCCACGGCGGCAAAGGAAATTATTGCTCCACAAACGAGAGATCGACAAGCTTCTCGGGGCGGTGCAGCGCGAGGGGATGACAATCGTTCCCCTTAAGCTTTACTTCAATGACCGTGGCATAGCCAAGCTGGAGCTTGCGATTGCGCGCGGCAAGAAGCTTCACGATAAAAGGGAAACAGAGAAGAAACGCGATTGGCAGCGCCAAAAAGCGCGGATCATGCGGGAAAAAGGTTGAGGGTTGAGGGATGGCTCTAGACAAAAATTTATCGGAATTGCCTACGGACCTGCCGGTCCCGGTGGACGACGGCGCGGCAAATCATTTGCCAGGCTTGGCAATACCCGATATCGCGCTGCCGGCGACGGTGGGCGGTGCGGTGGAGCTCTCCAAACGTCAAGGGCGAACAGTCGTCTTCATCTATCCGCGTACAGGCGTGCCCGGTGCGCCCTCGCTCGCCGACGATTGGGAAATGATTCCTGGTGCCCGCGGTTGCACACCGCAATCCTGCAGTTTTCGCGATCATTATGCTGAGTTGAAAGATGCCGGTGCGGAAGTGTTCGGCCTGAGCACGCAGGACACAGCGTTTCAGAGAGAAGCGGTTGCGCGGTTGCATCTGCCGTTTTCGCTGTTAAGCGATGCGGAATTGCATTTGACCCGGGCGCTCAACCTGCCGACCCTGATCGTATCCGGAATAACGCTCCTGAAACGGATGGGGCTGGTCCTCCGCGACGGCAAGATCGAGCATGTGTTCTATCCGGTGTTTCCACCGAACGAGCATGCTGAAAAGACGGTGCGTTGGCTGTTGGATAATCCTGCTTAAGTGCCGCAACGCCATATTTCAAAACGGTTTGTGGCCAATCCTTATCAAATCTTAATATACGGATCACAGTTTGTTGAACCTGTGTCGTTTGTTGATCCGTGCGCAGCGTATCGACCCTATAGTTGGCCCCATATCTTACAGCATAATCGAATTTCTTCGGTTGAGGAGATCGTCATGACCGTCAACAAACGCCACTTCCTGCAAGGTCTCGCCGCGACTGTGGCCACAAGCCTTATCGGCATCAACACTGCCTGGGCAAAGTCCGTTCAGAAGCTGGTGTTAAGCGGAGAAGAGTGGCGCCGGCGGCTTTCTCCTGCGCGTTATCAGATTTTGCGTGAGGAAGGAACGGAGCGGCCCTATTCCAGCGCGTTGAATAATGAAAAGCGCAGCGGAACCTATCATTGCGCCGGTTGTGACTTGGCGCTTTTTAAGTCGGAAACGAAGTTTGATAGCCGTACTGGGTGGCCCAGTTTTTATGCCGTCA
>BFAS01000189.1 GCA_008974985.1 bacterium MnTg02 | reverse complement strand
AACTTGGTGGTCGTAGAAGTAAAGCCCTGTTACGGCCCAGCTTGATTTGGGCTCTCGCGGTTTTTCCTCAATGGATTTCGCTTGGCCCGCTTGGTCAAATTCAACGATGCCGTAGCGCTCGGGATCGGAAACCGGATGGGCGAAAATGGTGGCGCCGTGATTGCGGTGCCAGGCCTGCTTCACCAGCGCCGACAGTCCGCTGCCGTAGAAGATATTGTCGCCCAAGATCAGCGCCGAGCTTTCACCATCGATGAAATCGGCCCCGATGATATAGGCTTGTGCCAAGCCTTCCGGCTGGGGCTGAACGGCATAAGAGAACTCCAGCCCCAATTGGTCGCCGTCGCCCAACAACTGCTTATATTGCCAAAGCGCTTCCGGCGTGGAGATGATCAAAATATCTCGAATGCCTGCCAACATCAGTGTGGCCAGCGGATAGTAGATCATCGGTTTATCGTAAACGGGGAGCATTTGCTTCGATATGACCGCGGTCATGGGATGAAGCCGCGTTCCTGCGCCCCCTGCAAGGATGATCCCCTTCATAAGCGCGCCAACCCGTTATCTGTTAATCTTGGCATTGAGCGGTCATTGTGCCCTAAGCCCGTGAACCGTTGCAACAGAGATCCGCGAAAACTCAGCTGGGATGGCAAGCACGTTCCTGCGATCGCAAAATTTGCTGGCCGCGGGCGTTGGCTAGGTTTGCTCAATGCAGCGTCTGTTGAACAGGCACGAATCGCTCTGATGTGGTGCCAGTTTGCTGAAGCGTCCATTTGTCTGGAACATAGCCTTCAACGATTCTCTGAAGCACATTATTGATGGCGTCAGGCCGGAAATGATCAAGAGCGTTTTTGAGTTTTCTCAGCTCAATTGCGAGCAGAGCGGAAGGGAAAATCGGCTCCAAATGTATCTTGATACGGGGATGCTTGGTTCCCATCGTATTTTCGCCAATCAATAATTCCTCGTGAAGCTTCTCGCCATTTCGCAGTCCGATATATTCAATCGGAATACCGCCATTGGGATCGGCGTCGTCTTGGACCTCCAGCCCCATAAGGCGGATCATGGACCGGGCGAGGTCATCAATTTTTACGGGCTGCCCCATATCGAGCACGAACACTTCACCGCCCTTGGCCATTGCGCCAGCTTGCAGAACGAGCTCGGCGGCTTCCGATATCGACATGAAAAAGCGGTTCACTTCGCGATGCGTGACGGTCACCGGACCGCCACTGCGAATTTGCTTGCGGAAGCGACCGACGACGGAGCCCGACGAGTCCAGCACATTGCCGAACCGGACGATCGAATAGATGGTGCTTGGACCATTCTGCGCCTCGGCCTGGATCACCAGTTCCGCCAGCCGTTTGCTTGCCCCCATTATGTTTGTCGGCCGGACGGCTTTATCCGTGGAGACCAGCACGAAACGCTCCACACCATGATCGCGTGCGGCCTTGGCGATCAGGTTTGTACCGAACGTATTGTTGAGCAGACCGGCGACGGGATTTTGCTGAACCAATGTCACATGCTTGTAAGCGGCTGCATGATAGATGGTTTGGATTTGATAATTGCGGAGCGTGGCCTTGACAAGCCGGCTGTCGAGCACGGATCCAAGAACCGGCACCAGCTCAATCTCCTGAATTGCCTCGCCGTGCAGGCTCGCGCCGGCCGGTAAATTTTTCTGTAATTCGGACAGCTCAAGCTCAATCTCGTACAAGGCGGCTTCCGAGACGTCATACATAACAAGTCTGCGGGGCGCGAGCGCCAAGATTTTCCGGCAAAGTTCTGAGCCAATTGAGCCGCCCGCGCCCGTGATCAGCACGGATTTGCCGCGAATATTGCGCTGCAAGAGTTCGGGGTCGGGGGGCACGGAATCGCGGCCGAGCAAATCTTGAACATCTATAGGCCGGAGATCGGAGATTTGAACACGCCCCGAGGCGATGTCATTCATGCACGGCAAGGTCTTGACGGATACGGGGTAGGCTTCCAATCCACGAATGATCGTGCGTTTTTGGCGGGTTGGCAGATCCGAAATCGTCAGAAAAATGTGCTTGATACCGCGCAGCTCGATGAGCCGTCCGATCTTTTCCGGCTTATAAACTTTCAAACCATTGACCCTTTGGCCCCACAAAGACCGGTTCTCGTCGACAAAACCGACGGCCTTATAGTCGCTGCCCTGTTTCAAGGCGTCTAGCAGCTGAATACCGGTTATGCCGGCACCATAAATCAGAACATTGTCGCGCTCAGAGTCAAACCGGGCGAGCGTAATATTTGGTATGCCGCAGAGCAGCCAGCCTGCGAATTGGCGGCTCGACCAAATGAAAAACATGGCAAAAATACCAAAGATTATGAAGATCGAGCGCGGTACGCCGGTTACCCCCGACATGACGACGACAAGCGACCAGCTCAAAACCGTCAAGACAATGGCGACGAAGATGCGGAAAGACCCTTGCTGTCCCATATAGCGGGTCACAAGCCGGTAAAGCCCCATATAGCCGAAGATAGCTACGCCGATGGCCGGAGCAGCCATCAAAAGAAGGCCAAATTCTATCGACGGCGGAACATAAACCATCGAAAGCCTGACTGTGAAAGACAGCCACAGCCCAAGCGTTAATAGACAAAAATCATTAAAAACCAATAATATACGCTTAGGCCCACGCGGCAGATTTACAAGCAGATGCCGCCAGTCCACCGCTGCCAATTGAACATTGGTCATCGTGGTCCGGTACTCCCCGATTTTTCAGCCACACATGGCCTCACACACGGCTGTCCCGATTTTTTTCAATTTTACGACACCCCCCAGATGAGATATCGACGGGCTGTAATGATGCAACAGAGTTCTCATTTTGACAAGTGTCACGGGGATTTAGTGCCGAAGCTCGTGCAGTTGTGGATAATCCTGCGCCGCCGCGGCGCTAGCTGATAGTAGAAGCCGACCACAGGTTCCGCCGGGCGGCTGAGGTCGGTCAGAATGAAGCCTTCGCGGGGGTACAGTTCTTT
>BFAS01000188.1 GCA_008974985.1 bacterium MnTg02 | reverse complement strand
CCGGACAATCTTATGATTCGAGTTTGACGGAGATATTCACGCAATATCAAACATCGGATCTATTGCGCAAACGCCCGGTCCTGGGGCTCCTCGGAGGCCAGGCCGTAACTGACAACAAGCCCTTCACCGAGCTGATCGCGAAATATGTCGATCATAACATGCTTGCCGCGGTCGCTCGCGAGCACCGCCGGGGCCGGCGTCTCCTTATCGGGACGACAAACCTCGATGCGCAAAGGCCTGTGATATGGAATATGGGCCATCTTGCCAATAGTGGGCATCCCGGAGCGCTCGCACTTTTCCGTAAAATTCTCCTCGCCTCAGCCTCGATTCCCGGTATTTTCCCACCGGTTTACATCGATGTTTCCGCCGGTGGCCGCAAAGCTCAGGAAATGCATGTCGATGGCGGCACAACCGACGTCGTATTCCTCGTTCCAACACAAGTCAGCTTTACCGATATGGACAAGCTCCTGAAGATCAAGCCGACCCGTCACCTTTTCGTCATTTGGAATGGACGAATATCGCCAGAGTGGAAACCTGTTAAGCCGAGCACGCTCAAAATAGCAGCGCGGGCGATTTCGACAGTGCTCAAGAACCACGGAATTTCTGATTTGCAGAGGCTCTATGCGGAGTCACGCCGAGACCAAACGGACTATAATTTGGCAGCCATCCCCGGAGAATTTGTGGATACAAGTAAAGAATCCTTCGACAAAACCTATATGAACAAGCTTTATAATTTTGCTCACAGGCTCGCCGCGTCTGGTTACCAGTGGATGAAAGTACCTCCTGGATTTAAGGCGCGAGCATCCCGCTAGCGGACTCACAAATTGATTTGAATGAAGCATAAAGCTTGCTGTCATGACCTACCGGTCTGGACGATCATTCGATCATTCGATCGTTCGCCATTAGCATGGCTTTTCATTCTCCCATCAGCCGTTTTGCTGACGGGCCGCGGAGAGAAATAGCAGTCGTCGGAACCGCCGCTCATACGTGCCATCAAAAGCATAGTTATCAAGGAGTTGGCAACACAACAGCAGCAGCAGATATCAGGCGTTGTTGAGCCGGAAACGGAACTTGAGGCCGTCTTGGAAGAAACCCTGACGTCGGACTAACAATGCAACATTGGTTATCAATCGAACAACGCGTCGATATCGTCCTGGCTGGCAACATCTATGTCGCCTGCTAGTGCCGGGCCATTAAGAAGCGCTTTATCGCCTTCTCCTTGAGACGGCGAATCAGGTTCGATATCGGCAAAGCTGTCAATACCACCCCAAATTTCCATCATGTGATGCACGCGCTCTTCGATAAATTTAAAAGCGGTGATAACTTTGGTCACGCGCTGACCTGTCAAATCCTGAAAGTTACAGGCTTCGAATATCTTGACGACATGATCCTGAACGTCGCAGGCCATGTTGTTCAGCGATTCATCGCTAATTGCAGCAGCGAGATTGCTGGCAAGTTGTTCAATATTTTCCGCCGCGGAAAGAATCGCTTCTGTCGCGTTTTCCGTTCCATCGACAACCGCACTCAGCTCATCCGTCATTCGGGAAAATCCGGACGTTTTTACGCCGTTCGTATGGATCGAAACGATTTCCTTTTTTGTCCGTTCGATCGATAAATAGATTTCCTTTAGCTCGGATCGGAGTTGCTCTGCTTCCCGCTTCTCTTCTTCGGTCAAGCCGTCCAGTGGATCGGACTTAATCTCAACAACCGGATCTGGCGCGGCCCTTTTAAGTTCAGCAATCTCCGCTTTCAGGTCCGCGATCGCCGCCAACACATCCTTATTGCTGGAACCTGAGTCGTTGCTTGCGACCGGAGGTTGTTCCCGACCTTCGGACGCGCCAATCGGCGACATATATCTTTCGATCCGAAAAACACGTCTTTGCGCAATCGCCATTCCACTCTCCCCGCAAGGTTCCGAGCGCGAATGCTAGACCGTCATTTACTAATATTGGGTTCACTCAAATTAATATTGCGTGTCGATTGACACCGGTCAGTTCCAAAAAACAGGCTAACCATCTAAAATTATTCAACTTTTTGGTGTACAAACGAATATGTCACACGGGCAAGTCGAGCGGGTCTTCGGGAGCAGCAACCGCCAAGGCACATGTTTTTCTGAAAAGAATCAGTTTTTTCTGGACTGAATCAGCCCGTCACCGTGAAGTATTTCTACACAGACAAAATATGTCGGTAAGCTGGCAGCGTTAAGAATGGCACCAAATCGTCGGAAACACTCACATCGCGAAAAATCGAAATCGCCTCTTCGAAGCGTCCGGAATCGTAGACATCCATTCCAAGGGTTTGCCGCAGTTGGCCCATCTCATCTGCGAGAAGCTCTTCAAATAGCTCGTTGGTGACTATGCGTCCGTCGCTCAACGCGACCTTGTGATGAATCCACTGCCAGATCTGCGCACGAGAAATTTCGGCCGTCGCCACGTCTTCCATCAGGTTATAGAGAGGTACAGCGGCGGTTCCCCTGAGCCATGCTTCAATATATTGCACGCCGACGCGAATATTGACGCGCAAGCCTTCTTCTGTCTGCTCACCAGCATGGGCCTCGAGGAGGTCCGCTACCGTGATGTTCTCCTGGACACCGGCACGATCCATCTGATTGTCAGCCGGCATCATCCGATCGAACACGTCCTTGGCCACGGGAACAAGGTCGGGATGTGCGACCCAAGTGCCATCATGGCCGTCCCGGGCTTCACGTTCTTTGTCGGCACGCACTGCCGTCAGGGCCGCCTCGTTGGCCGCCGGATCCCCGCGATTGGGGATTTGCGCAGCCATACCGCCCATAGCGAATGCCCCGCGCTTATGACAGGTCCTAACCAGCAGCAAGCAATAAGCCCTGAGGAACGCATCTCCCATCACCACCTGCGCCCGATCGGGAAGGACATAGTCGGGATTGTTCTTCAATGTCTTGATGTAAGAGAAGATATAGTCCCAGCGTCCACAATTCAGACCAACGATATGATCCCGCATCTCATAGAGAATCTCATCCATCTCGAAGGCGGATGGCAGCGTTTCGATGAGAACAGTTGCCTTAATGGTCCCGACTTCAAAGCCAAGCGCCTTTTGAGCCGCAACGAAAACATCGTCCCATAGCCTTGCTTCGAGATGGCTTTCAATTTTTGGCAGATAGAAATAAGGGCCGCTTCCCTTCATTATTGTTTTACTGGCGTTGTGGAAGAAATAGAGGGCAAAGTCGAAAATCGCGCCCGATATCGGCGCGCCATCGATTAAGACATGCTCCTCTAATAAGTGCCAGCCGCGAGGCCGTACAAGCATGACAGCCGGATTTGCGCAGACTTCATATGTCTTGCCGGTTTGCTCATCGGTGAAATTGATCTCGCCCCGCCAGTAGCTGATCAGATTGACTTGCCCCTGAATAATATTGTCCCAGGTGGGTGAGAGCGCATCCTCAAAATCAGCCATGAAGACGCTGGCGCCGGAATTGACGGCGTTTATAATCATCTTCCGGTCGACGGGACCGGTAAGCTCAACCCGTCGGTCGAGGAGGTCCTCGGGAACCCCGCGAATTTTCCAATCCCCATCACGAATGGATTTCGTCTCGGGCAAAAAATCCGGGTGCTCACCTCCATCCCAGGCCTTTTGACGTTCACTGCGAAGCCGCATTAACCGCTGTCTCTCCCCCTCAAACTTGCGTGAGAGATCGGCAATGAAGGCAAGCGCTTCATCGGTAAGCACAGCTTCGAAACCGGCTTTTACGGGACCACGAACCGCCACCCCTTCAACGCCTGTCTTATCTGAAACAAGATCTTGTCCGAGCGGCATCGCCAGCCTCCTGCCCAAGCCCAAATACCTGCTTTTTTTAATGTGATGGGTGCCGTGATCAGCTTGCGGCTACTGCGTATACACTGCTAACGCTTTTGACTTTGTCCTGCAGCGACTCTAGCCCCTGTGGACACGGGCCACCCAACGCCCAATCAAGGAGCTCCACCGTGTGAACAATAGGGATATCCGTTCCACGCGAAATCTGAGTGATACAGCCAATATTCCCCGTCGCGATCACATCCGGCTTTGCGAGCTTGATATTCTCCACCTTCCGTTTCAAAAGTTGATCTGCAAGTTCCGGTTGGAGAATGTTATAAGTGCCCGCGGAGCCACAGCATATATGACCTTCTGGTATCTCGACGATAGTATAACCCGCTTGCCTCAAGAGCTCCCGCGGCTCGTCGTTGATACTTTGTCCATGCTGCATGGAGCATGCCGAGTGGTATGCAATCTTAATCGATGACCAATTGCGCGGCGCGTCCTGATCATAATCGATAAGAAACTCGGTGATATCTTTCGTTATCGTCGAGATTTCCAATGCCCGGCGCGCATAGCCCGCTTCCTGAGACAGCATGTGTCCGTAGTCCTTCACCACGGTTCCGCAGCCGGATGCATTGATGATAACCGCATCCAATGGCTCATCACGGGTGAGTTCGTACCAGGCATCGATATTCAATTTGGCCGCCTCGATGGCACTTTTTTCCTTGCCTAAATGGTGCACCAAAGCGCCGCAACATCCCGCTTTAGACGTGATGATCACCTCGACACCTTGGCGCGCAAGGAGCCTAACCGTGGCATCGTTGATCTCCGGCCTTAGCACTTGCTGCGCGCATCCCGTCAATAGGACAACC
>BFAS01000187.1 GCA_008974985.1 bacterium MnTg02 | reverse complement strand
GCGGCAAAACATCCATTGGTGATGTGATGGTTGTCGCGTCCGGACGGTCGCACCGGCATGTGGGCGCCATCGCAGACCAACTTTTGACAAAACTCAAAAACAAAGGGTTCCGGCGCGTCCGGATCGAAGGAATGCCCCATTGCGACTGGGTTCTTCTCGATGCTGGCGATGTAATCGTCCATATTTTTAGGCCGGAAGTTCGCGATTTCTACAATCTTGAGAAAATGTGGTCGGCCGACAATCCCGCAGATCGTGCTCCAGCGTCCTAAGATCATCGGCAGATTTAGACAAGCGCAATTCTGCGCGTGTCTGATCGCTTGAACCTATTATGCGCATTTATATTGCGGCTGTCGGTCAGTTGAAAAACGGCGCGGAGCGAGATCTATTCGAGCGCTATGCCGATCGTTTTGCCCATCAAGGCCAACTTGTACGGATCGGTCCGATGACGGTGGTCGAAGTTTCGGAGAGCAGGGCGCGCTCCGCGGATCAAAGACGCAAGGCCGAAGCCTTAACCCTTCTTGAAAAAGTGCCGGACGACAGCCTGCTGGTGGCGTTGGATGAAAAGGCCAAGTGTTTGACAAGCAGAGAATTTGCAACTTTTCTGCAGGACAGGCGTGAAGCCGGAACACGGACGCTTGCCTTGCTTCTCGGCGGTGCTGATGGGCACGGTGACGCGATTTTGCACAAGGCGGGCCGCAAGCTATCGCTCGGCCGAATGACGCTACCCCACGGTCTGGCGCGGATTGTCGTTGCCGAGCAACTTTACCGGGCAATGACGATTTTATCAGGCCATCCGTATCATCGGGAGTAATGCCAAAGGAAATTATGATTGCCCCATAATACCCTTTGGTAAGCGCGATTGCGTGGCTCGCACCCGATGGTGGTTGAGCCTTCGTGGCGTTTGAACGCCCAACGGTCGTTCCCAATGACCGATGGTATAAGGTTTGCTTACTCTGATGCCGACCGGATGATCATAAAGGGCTGGCAAATTAATTCTCGCCGAGAAATGATCTAGCGTACGTCCTATTCGCAATTTTTTTGAGATCATTCATTGTATAAGAGCTGTAGTATTGCAGGCTATTTCTGGCCTTAATGTTGATCCGATGACGTGCATGATCGCGACACTTTTGTTTTCAGACCTGTTATTTCCGGTGGACCTTTTATTGGATGACTGACCTGACCAATATTCGACCATACGGCGTAGCCGCAAGCGTGGTCCGTTCTGTGATGACGGCGATCATGCTCGCAGCAAGCCTTTTTCTGGTCATGGCCGGTTCATCCGAAGCGCTATCGGAAAAAAAACCCGGCCAGGCGAAGCAACGCCTAAAAGAGACGAAGCGCGCGCTCAAAGACGCCCAGGCAAAGGAAAAAGGTCTTTCGAAGAATCTTAAATCCCTCACCAAGGAAAGGGCGCGGCTAAATAAACTTTTGATCGATACGGCGAAACGCATTCAGAAGGGCGAGGTAAGCCTGTCGAAAATTGAGAGCCGCCTTGGCGAACTTTCAGAACAAGAAAAGCTGATACGCGGGTCAGTCGCTCAACGGCATAGCACGATCGCCAACCTTCTCGCGGCGATGCAGCGGATGGGCCGGCAACCTCCGCCGGTGATGGCTACTCACCGGGAGGATGCGCTCAAAATGGTGCGCAGTGCGATGCTTTTGGCGTCGGTCTATCCACAGTTAAAGACCCAAGCCAATGACTTGGCCGAGGAATTGACCAGTCTCGTACGCATCATCACCAGCATTAAATCGCAAGCAATTCAATTGCGTGCGGAAAACGATAATTTGGCCAAGGAACGCTTACGCGTCAAAGGCTTCATCGCTGCGAAAAAATCGCGAATCGCCAAAAACCAAACGGCAATCGCCGCAATTCGCGATGCCGCAGGCGACCATGCCAAGAATGTGGAAAATCTCACGGAGCTGATCACCAAACTCGACAAAGAGATAAAAAAAACCGGCCTTGGCAAATATGAAGCCGAACTTGCAAAAGAACGCCTTCGGGGCAAGACAGTCTCAGACAAAAACCTGTCGAAAACCGCAGCCTTGTTGAGTCCTGGCCGAATCAAGCCAGCACGGCCATTTTCAAAATCTAAAGGGTTGTTGCCAACACCAATTCAAGGCCGCCGTATTAAGAATTTTGGCATTTCCAACGAGTATGGTGGTAAATCTAAAGGGATTTTGATCGAATCAAGAGTTGACGCCCAAATTACGTCACCAAGCGATGGTTGGGTTGTTTATGCAGGCGTATTTCGTAGTTACGGGAAACTCTTGATCATCAATGCCGGCGGAGGATATCATATCTTGCTGGCAGGCATGAAGAATATTGATGTCAGCGAAGGACAATTCGTCCTCGCGGGGGAGCCTATTGCGACGATGGGGCCAAGTAAGTTAGCACCCAAAGATGGTAAAGTTGTCGCCCAATCAGTACTCTATGTCGAATTCCGGAAGGATGGACGCCCGATCAACCCAGACCCTTGGTGGTCTAACGGACCAGAGAAAGCGCAAGGATGATGCGGAGATCCGAATTTGCACTATGGACATTTCTTGTCCTGGCGGTAATTGCGGCGAGCGCTACCGTATTTAATCTGACACGTAGCCAGTCGGCAAATGCGGCAAACGCCGAAATTTATCAACAGCTCGACCTGTTTGGCGATGTTCTCGAGCGCGTGCGGTCAGACTATGTTGAAAAGCCTGATGATGGCAAGCTGATCGAATCGGCGATAAACGGCATGTTGGCAGCGCTCGATCCGCATTCTGCCTATCTCAATCCAAAACATTTCCGCGACATGCAAGTTCAAACGCGGGGTGAATTTGGCGGACTCGGAATCGAAGTGACAATGGAGAATGGGGTTGTCAAAGTCGTCGCACCAATCGAAGGCACACCGGCGGCGAAGGCGGGTCTTCTTTCAGGTGATCTCATTACCCATCTCGACACTGTCCAGATTACCGGTCTGACACTCGAGCAGGCAGTTGAGAAGATGCGCGGGCCTGTGCATTCGACAATCGTCCTGACCGTCGTCCGCAAGGGCAGGGATGAACCGTTTGACGTATCGATTACTCGTGACATTATTCGAATTAACGCGGTTCGCTCGAATGCCGAGGACGATATTGC
Organism: bacterium MnTg02; assembly: GCA_008974985.1. Classification (GTDB taxonomy): domain Bacteria; phylum Pseudomonadota; class Alphaproteobacteria; order Rhizobiales; family BFAS01; genus MnTg02. Next base: position 3,927 of record BFAS01000187.1, on the reverse strand, counting down.
CTATCTCCGCATTACCCAGTTCAATGAACAAACCCATTCCAGCTTGAAAAAGGCCATCGAAAAGCTCACTAAGGAGATCGGTCCGAAGCTCAAAGGGTTTATCGTCGATCTGCGCAACAATCCTGGTGGACTGTTGGATCAAGCCATTGCCGTTTCGGATAGTTTTCTGGAGCAAGGCGCCATTGTTCTGACACGCGGACGCAATAGCGACGAGACGCAGCGTTCCAATGCCCGCGCCGGCGATCTCACAAATGGCAAAAAGATCGTTGTTTTGATTAATGGCGGCTCCGCATCAGCTTCTGAGATTGTCGCCGGCGCCTTACAGGATCATAAGCGCGCGACGATTATCGGAACGCGATCATTCGGCAAAGGGTCGGTCCAAACCATTATACCGCTTGGCTCAAACGGAGCTGCGCTCAGGTTGACGACAGCCCGGTACTACACGCCGTCAGGCCGGTCGATCCAAGCCAAGGGCATAGATCCAGGCATTGTGGTCGAGCAAGAATTGCCGGACGAATTAAAGAAAAGAAATATAAAGCCTCGTGGCGAAGCGAGTTTGCGCGGTCATCTGAAGGGCGAGGACGGAAAAGAATCCACAGGCTCTCCGGCTTATGTTCCAAGCGACAAGAGCAAAGATAAGCAGCTTCAATATGCTTTGAATTATTTGCGGGGAACTTTGTCGGCGGAGCACAAAGCCAAGGATGATTCTGGCAAGGTTTCGGTTCCCAACTAGTCCGCCGGCAGATAATGCGAGAGAACTGGCAAGCCATTTGGGATGAGGGCTATATTCGTTTTGGAGTGCAAATGGGCGTGTCCGCTACGTCCTGGCCACGTGGCTAGGCAGGTGGTCTTCCTGGGAAGTCCTTTTAGAGGGCTGAGCGGAGATGCAAGACGCGAATGAAGGCGCTGGTAACAACAGCAACGGCCCTCTTTGCAGCCATTGTGTTGACGGCGGTTTGGTTGTTTCTGCGGCCTGACCCGCTCGGCGGCGAGCCGTTTGCTGAGCTTAATCTTCCAACTGAACGTCCGCGATTGGTGCCGATGGTTTCGAACGGGCAATCGCGCGCTGCCTTGCCGTCGATGCAAGGCGTGCAAATGTCCAAAACAGACGCTCAAACGCCCGCGCGCGATGCACGCGCGACACAAAAAGCGGCAGTCAAGCCCGCCGCATCCGGCACATCCAAGACAAACGAAGTCAAGATTACATATCCAGGTGTCAAAGTCGTTGGCCTCGGGAAACGCCCTGAAATCAACGCCTCGCCGCCGGCGAAGGGCAGAGTCTTGCTCTCTCCTTTTGCGCAGGATGTGGCTTTGGGACCGGTCTCAATGGCGCCTGTGCCGATAAAAGCGCTTGTCGAATATACCCGTTATGGGCCACTTCCGAAGGTCGCCGACGATGGCCGTGCGCCGAGTGTTGTTTATGCCCGGCCGCACAAACTTCTGCCCCGAGCCGAACAAGGACGGCAGGCGCGGATTGCGATCCTTATCAGCGGATTGGGACTTAGCGCGGTTGCGACCCATACTGCCATTCAAAAGCTGCCTGGAGCCGTTACGCTGGCGTTCGGGCCTTATGGGAGCAACCTGCAAGGATGGGTCAGACAAGCCCGGCAAGTTGGCCACGAGGTGGTCTTGCAGATTCCGCTCGAGCCCTTTGACTATCCCGACAATGATCCCGGTCCGCACACGCTCCTCACGAGCCTGCCGCCGAATGAAAATGTCAAACGCTTGAAATGGCTGCTGGCCCGGTTCACGGGCTATATGGGTATAACCAATGCCATGGGTGCGAAATTTACCGCGGCGAAGGATGCGCTTAGACCAATTTTAAAGGAGCTCAAATCGCGGGGGCTGGTTTATATCGACGACGGCGCATCGCCCAGATCGAATGCAAAGGATCTGTCTGAGGAGCTTAAGTTGGGATTTATTTCCAGCCACGTCGTAATCGATTCCGAACAAACGCGCGCCGATATTCGGAAATCCTTGAGCAGGCTCGAGACCATCGCCGAGGAACGCGGCATCGCAATTGGGGTTGGCGGTAGCCTACCGGTCACCTTGGAAGAGATCGCGGAATGGGCTGAAAAACTTAAAGATAGAGGTATTGATCTCATTCCTATCAGCGCCGCCATTCGCGCAGGTCAGCCTGTCAATCGATCATGAACCAAGATTACTCACGACTTCCCTATCGCCGTTGCGCTGGGGTGATGCTTTTCAACGACCAAAAAAAAGTTTGGATTGGAAGACGCATCCCCAAATGGGGTGGCGACCAGCCGAACCATTTCTGGCAGATGCCACAAGGCGGTATCGACGAAGGTGAAACGCCTGAAGAAGCCGCCATGCGCGAGCTTGCCGAAGAAACCGGAACCGCGAATGGCGAGATTATCGCCGAATGTACGAGTTGGCTGACCTATGATCTGCCGCAAAGCCTGCTGGGCTCCGCCCTTAAAGGCCGCTATCGCGGTCAAACACAAAAATGGTTCGCAATGCGTTTTCTGGGAAGTGATGAAGAGTTCGACGTCGGCCCCAAAGACGGCCATTTGGCGGAGTTTGACGCTTGGCGTTGGGCCGAAATCAGCGAGTTGACGGACTTAATCGTTCCGTTTAAGCGGCAAGTTTATGAGCAGCTCGTGAAGGAATTTGACAGGTTCGCCCGCGACTAGCGCGAAATCTGTGTCACATTGATGCCAAAGGAAATCATGATTGACCGATAATTTCCTTTGGCAAGCGCGACTGCGTGGCCCGCACTTTATGGTGCGCAAGCCTGCGTGGCGCCTGAACGCCCATCGGGCATTCTCGATGACTGATCGTATGAATTGGATATTCGCGCTACATTTTTGATAGCGCATGATCTTTTCACAACACGGGTGCCCACTTTTGCGGATCATGCTCTAACGCATCCGGCGCTAGGCAACTAACGATGCAGCGTTTGCTGTAATAGCTTCAGCCGATCAAGCGTTTCTTGCGCCGTGGCTTTCGTGTCGTCATCCCTGGCATCGGCAACATCTTCTTCGACGTCTTTGATTTCCTGCGCCAGACGCTCCGCATCCAACTCTTCGAGATCGATCGCCTGTTCCGCGAGTACTGTCAAACTCTCCGGATCGGTGTCAGCAAACCCGCCACGAACATAGATCCGTCGATCTTTGGCGCCGCCTGTGATTTCCAGAACGCCTGGTCTCAGTGTCGAGAGAACTGGGGCATGGCCGACAAGGACGGCAAAATCACCTTCCGTGCCCGGCACAACCACTTGGCTGACGTCTTCTGACATTAACAGCTGTTGCGGCGAAACAAGCTCAAATTTGAATGTGCCAGCCACTACGCCACCTCGGCAGCCAGGCGCTCGGCCTTTTTGACCGCTTCTTCGATGGTTCCGACCATATAAAAGGCCTGCTCAGGCAGATGATCATATTCACCTTCGCAGAGTCCCTTGAAGCCTTTGATCGTATCCGGCAAATCAACGAGCACACCTTCCGTGCCGGTAAACACTTCAGCAACGTAGAAGGGCTGTGACAGGAAGCGTTCAATCTTCCGGGCACGAGCAACCGTGAGTTTGTCCTCTTCGGAAAGTTCGTCCATGCCAAGAATAGCGATAATGTCCTGCAGTGTCTTATAGCGTTGCAGAATTTCCTGTACGCGCCGCGCCGTGGCGTAGTGCTCCTCACCGACAACACGCGGCTCAAGCACGCGACTGGCGGAATCGAGAGGGTCCACGGCAGGATAGATTCCCTTCTCGGAAATCGACCGGGACAGCACCGTCGTCGCGTCCAGATGCGCAAAGGAGGTCGCCGGGGCGGGGTCGGTCAAATCATCGGCAGGTACGTAAATGGCCTGCACGCTGGTGATCGAGCCCTTATGCGTCGAGGTGATGCGCTCCTGCAGCGCGCCCATATCTGTGGCGAGCGTGGGCTGATAGCCCACCGCCGAGGGAATGCGTCC
>BFAS01000186.1 GCA_008974985.1 bacterium MnTg02 | reverse complement strand
TAGATCTCGGAAGTTTGATGATCGTGTACCGAAATGAGGACAAACCGCCGACTCTGGGTAAGACCGATCCCAACAAAGAAACCTGGATCATTTTCTTCATAAATGAGCTCGTCTTGTTCAACGGGTGTGCCGATCGTGTGGCGATAGACCCAGCGGGGCCGGTGATTGTCATCGAGTTTTGTATAGAAGATGGATTTGTTATCAGCCGTCCAAACGGCTCCACCGCTCGTATCGGGCACCTCGTCGTCAAGAAGTTCGCCTGTTAAAAGGTCGCGAATCTTAATCGCATAATATTCCGATCCTGTGTCGTCTACAGCGTAAGCAATCCATTTGTGATCGAAACTGTGGACGACCCCGCCAATACGGAAGTATGAGCTGTTTTCTGCGAGCTTATTCCCGTCGATGAGGATTTCCTCGGCCTCGACATCCCTCTGGCGGCGGCAAAAAACCGGGTGCTGGCCGCCGGTGATATATTTCACAAAATAAAGATAGTCTCCGTCGGGAGCGGGAACTGTTGAATCGTCCTCTTTAATCCGTCCCTTCATCTCCCCGAACAGCGTTTCTTGGAGACCCAAAGTATCTGCCATCTTGAATTCGGTATAGGCGTTCTCCGCCTCGAGATAGGTTCGGATATCGCCATCCAGCAGCGTCGGATCGCGCATAACGTCCTGCCAGTTGGAGGCTCTGAGCCAAGCATAGTCGTCGTTGCGGGTTAAACCATGATGCTCTGTGACGTGAGGCCGCCTTGTAGCGATCGGCGGGGGCATCTTGTCGTCGCCGGAAACTTCGGTCATGGGTTGCGTTCGTCCTAAATGTCTTGGGGGTCGTTACTATCTTCGTCGACCGCCAGATCGAGCGCCGCGCCGTTAATGCAATAGCGTTGACCGGTCGGCTTCGGTCCGTCCGGGAAGACATGACCCAAATGGGCTTGGCAGCGTGCGCACCGCACTTCGGTTCGCTGCATTAAAAGAGACTGATCGCTATGTTCGCTGACAGATTGCGGTGCGACAGACTCGTAATAGCTTGGCCAACCTGTGCCGGAATCGAATTTCGCTTCGGAAGAAAAAAGCGGGGCTTTGCAGCATATACAATTATATATGCCTTGACGCTTTTCATTGTGAAGGGGGTGAGCGAAGGCACGTTCGGTCCCATGTTGTCTGGTGACGCGATACTGCTCTCCAGTCAGTTGTTTGCGCCATTCTGCATCGGTTTTTTCAACGTGATCTGATGGCGTATCGTCGGACATGTCTATATTCTCCGTTGCGAATGCGATGGTTTTACTATGGAAAAATAGGCCACGAAATTCTTCGCGTCTAATTCTCAATCCAGTGGAGGAAGTGCAAATTCTTAGTACGAGCACTTGCGCTTGCACAACTCTGGGGTTACTCCGTCAGTAGATAAGATTGCCTCGCATGGTTTGCGGGACTCATGCATGAAAGAATATTGTGACGATTAATTAGCGTGGAATCAGTGCGCCGCATCGATTGAGATCCTGATAAAGTTTCGATTCGTTATATAGTACGAGTTGGGGGCGGCAATCACGGAGGCCAACTGGCGGGGGCATGGCGGTATTGCGGTTTGCTAGCTTAGGCGCATTTCTTTTACTGTTTTGGCTTCTCCTTTCCGGCCATTATACGGTCTTTCTGATCGCGCTCGGTGTCGCATCTGCGCTCGGCTGCGCTTATGTCGCGCGGCGAATGGATATTTTGGACGTTGAAGGACATCCGGTTCATCTGGCGACCAGAGCTGTGACTTATTTTCCGTGGCTGATTTGGGAAATATTGACATCAGCTTGGGACGTCACAAAACTGATCCTCCATCCCAAGCTGCCTATTTCACCAACGTTAGTGACGGTCAAAGCAAGCCAAAAGACTCCGTTAGGCGTGAGTGTCTATGGCAACTCAATCACGCTCACTCCCGGAACAATTACCGTTGAAATCAGAGGCGATGAACTAACCGTTCATGCCATTACACGCGAAGGGGCCGATGCCCTTGCCAGCGGTGGCATGGATCGCCGAGTCACACAATTTGAAGGGGAAAAATGATGTTCGCCGCCGCATCAGGCGCAATACTTTTTGCGCTTGCCTTAGCTGTTGTGCGTGCCCTCAAAGGGCCGACGGTTTTCGACCGTGTCGTTGCTGGAAACAGTGTTGGCACATTGGCAATCCTTCTCTTGGCCGTGGTCGGGTTTTTGAATGGCCGGCCGGAATTTCTCGATATAGGCATCACCTATGGACTGTTGAACTTGATAGGGACTCTGGCGGTTCTCAAGTTCTTCCGTCATGGCGATCTCAGCCATAGTGGAGAAGAGGAGCAGGCGCAGTGATCGAAACTGCGGTCGACATCATTAGCGGCATTCTGGTGATTGCAGGATCGGCGTTTATTGTGGTTGGAGCGATCGGACTTGCCCGTATGCCGGACGTATTTGCGCGGATGCATGCGGCCGGTATTATCGATTCAGCGGGTGCTGGGCTTCTGATCGCCGGCATGATGATCCAGGCCGGACTGAGCTTGGTTACGCTAAAGCTCATAATTTTGCTTGCTCTGTTTTTTTTCACAAGTCCGGCGGCCACTCACGCAGTGGCCCGGGCAGCGCTCGACGCGGGCTTGGAGCCGCTTCTGCATGATGCCACGCAGGACAATGACACGGGCGGAAAACCAAAGTTAAAGAAGCCAGGCGCGGCCGGGCAAGGCCAATCATAGGAGGCACTCATCGAATCGCTCATTAATATGGCCCTCTTGACACTGATGGCAGTAGTCACGATCGGCGTCGTGCGGTTGCGAAATCTGTTCGCCGTTGTCATTCTCGGCAGCATCTACAGCTTTCTCATGGCAAGTGTTCTGATTGTTTTAGATGCGGTCGATGTGGCGATGACGGAAGCCTCGGTCGGTGCGGGCATCTCAACTGTTTTGATGCTCGGGACACTTTACTTGACCAAGACAGAAGAGGCCGCCCCAAAACATTCGCCCGTTCTTCCTCTTTTTGTCGCGGTTGTAACAGCCTCCGTGCTGATTTATGGCACGTTCGATCTCCCGCGCTTTGGCGAACCAAATACTCCCGTTCATCAAAATGTCGCGCCGCGATATCTGTCTAAATCAATAGAAGAAACAACAGTTCCAAATGTTGTGACCTCGGTTCTGGCAAGCTATCGGGGGTTCGCTACGTTGGGTGAGACCACGGTGATCTTTACCGCTGGAATCGGTGTTCTGCTCCTTCTCA
>BFAS01000185.1 GCA_008974985.1 bacterium MnTg02 | reverse complement strand
GCAGCCATCGCTATCGCCAATCAAGGCAAGGACAAGTTATCCACTCTTTACGTGGACACATCAGCGCCAGCGCGCGGCCTTGAGAGCTGCCGCCGTACCGGTACTTTGCGGCGCGGACGCCGCGCCGAAGTGGCGTTTGCATGTTCCCTCACCAATCCGCTTGAGCGACGGTTGGCTCAAATTGGTCAAAAGACAAGCCGTAAGCTCATTGACGCCTTTGGGTTCACCATGCCACCCGCCTCCGGGCCAGAGAGCGAAACGCCGCCATCCACGGCAATTGTCAAAGGGCTCATTACAGGAAGCCCACGCACGGTCCACCGGATGTCAGCGACCGTATTGGCGGCGCTTACGGGCAACGGACAGAAGCCTGTACAGCTTCCCCGCCTCGTCACGCATTTTGATCAAAACCATACGAATGGACAGAACAGCGTTAATGGGAGTTCCACGGATAGGCTCATCCCGAACAAGATTATTCGCCCGGCAGCGCGGGCGCGGCTTAAAGCCTTTTTGTCAGCTCCGCTTTGTTATCAGTACAAAGGCCGGAAGCATGGCACCTTAAAGAGCCTTTCTGACTGGTGTGCAAAGCGCCGCCGGAACGTGCGTCTTCATTTCGCCAAGACAGGCACACATGTGAATGAAGATGCCGACGCCACAGTCGATGCCTGGGTGTCGGGCGGCATTCAGTTTACCGACGGGCGCGCCTACGCTTATGTCGTTCTGGTCGGCACCGGCAATACAAACAAGCCCTTCGCGCGCCGTCTTCACGCCTCCGATATTGCTGCACCGCTGGTTAGAGTCCTGTTGAACGACTTGGCCAAAGAGAGATCTGCACCAGCGCAAACCACGATATCGCGCATTTCCATTCAGTAAGCACTGCTGCAGACGATTCCGCCGCGCGCAATTCTCGTCGCGACGGCGCCCGCATTAACAAATGCGGCTCAATCGCGGCGCGATCATTCAGCTGCCATTCAGCTTGAACGATGCATAACTCGCCATAACGCCAGGCCACGAAGAAGTCATAATGGCGACGTATCAGATTATGGAAAGTATTTGCGGGGGGCTTGCTTTCGAGTGGACGAAATAATGCGTCCGCTGGGCAGGCTATGTCGATCTGGACACATCTTTCAGGTCCATTCGGCTTGACCTTTCAAGCGGACGCTCACAGTGGGTCTCTTAATCCTCACCTATGACCCACCCTTCAGGGGAGCGGCCGGCGCAAATAATGTTTTCGCGGAACAAATCAAAATCGGTTGGCGGCAGCCGCCTCGACCGGTTCGTGGACTCGATCGCAGCGCAGGAACAGAGCTGGAAAAAGGCTAAGCCCTTCTTTCCATCGCTGACCAAGTTTCTGCTTATCATCGGTCTGGGCTTCCTATCTTGGCTTGCCACATATACCGGTATGCTGGAGCTCATTCAGGCCAACTCCGGCTATCTCGACTTCAGCTATAAACTCGCCATCGCCTTCGCCGTCGCGATGTTGATGCTGATGATCATCTATATACTCGACGCGCTATTTTCGCCGCTCAGATGGTGGCTGCGCCTCATGTATGTGATGGGCTATGTATTTCTAACCCTGATATCGGTCGGCTTCGGCTTTGGCTTCTATTGGAAGTTTCTGGAATCCCGCGCGGAGGCCACACGCTCGGCTGAGTCCGCGGTCAGCCAGGTGCAGACCGCCCTGCAAACCGGTCAAACGCGGCTTGAGCAATTGCAGACGACTCTCGCTTCGCTCACCACCTTGTCGGCGCAAAAAGCCGTGCAAGAAAGCACGAAAGGTAGAACCTGCCCAAACAGCCCACCTGGCGATGGCCCCCGCCGGCGCTTGCGCGACGCGGATTCCGATAGTTTTCGCTTTGCCGGAGATTTTGTCAGCCAGCGGGTGGGTACTGTGAAATCCGATATCGCGTCGCTCAATGCCGATATGGCAAAAGTGGTGACGGGAGCAAAGAGCACTTTCGATCCGAAGACGGGAACCCGTAACGCGTTCCTGCGCGGGCTCAACGGCCGGCTCGACCTGACAATCGCCCGTTTCAATGCCTTCCGCACAGATCCGCAGCTACGGCAATTTCGAGACACATTTGCCAAACGGTCCGAACAGACGGTGTTCGATGATGGCCGCGGCGGCAAATTCCGTTGTCCCGATCCGCAACTGCAGCTTGCGCTCCGTGGCGTCGTCAAGGCAATCGACGGCTTGCCGCAGCTCGAAAATCCCGCGATAAGCGCGGTCGAGGGGTCCGAAGCGATCGTCGAGGCCTTCCGGCGGATGACGACGTCGACCATTGGACTTCTGACCTTGAAACTGCCGCCAACACCGGATGAGTTGCGCGCCTTGCAAAGAAAGGCCGTGCAAAGTGTCCGGAATGTACCCGACTCAAATCCTGTGCTTCAACAGCGGCCCGGGCTTGGCGAGCGCGACTATATCCCTCTCTTTGTGGCCATCTTTGTCGATCTCTGCATTCTGCTGGTCTCCGTTAATCGTCCGGTGAACCGCCTGCAGGGATTCATCAACGCGGCGCGGGACGCGCGCGATGCGGAAATGCATGAAGTATTGGATCGCTTTCACCAGGTGCATAAGGGCGAGCGCAGCCAGCGGCTCGATATTTTCCATGATGCCATGTTCGATTGGAATGGCGATCAATATGTCGCCGTTCCCCTGGATTTGAGATCCGTTGGCGAGGGCGAAGAACACAAAAAAAAAGTGATTCAAGCGCGCTATCTGTCAACCCTGTTGGCGACGCTGGAGGAGACCGGGCTCGTTAAGCGGACGGTTATTATCCGAGCCAATATCGCGCGGCGCAAACTTACTGAGCTTTGCAGTCCGTTCGCGGACTCTCCCGGTTTCCGCGTGTACCGGTTTACCAAGGGCGCTTGGCCCGCCATCGTGCTCGATGATGTTCTCGGCGCCTCCGATAAATTAATCGCCGAGCAAACGGCGGCCGCGCACAGACTGGCCGTACATGATCTCTTCAGCCCTCTCGCCACGCGGCCCGAGCCTAATTTTTCCAATCTCGGCCGGCCTGAATTTCCTTCATCCGTGCCCGGCGAGACTGGCGTATCATCGGATAGGACTAACTATTCGTCCATCGTGCCTAAAGAGGAATGGGTGGTTCCCCCCAAACCCGGAATAAGAGTGGAACCGGACGTTCAAATGCATGATTTCGATGCCGTGCCATCAGATAACGGTGCATCTGATCGTGCATCGGCCGGTGCCATCAAGCGCGAACAACGCGCTCATACAACCAACGGATCCAACGGCGCCGGCGCGCATCCGCCAGTTCCTCCAGTGCCGGAGGACGATCTGGACAGCAATTTTGCCGGCAATGGAAGCGCGACCCATCCCCGGTCTCTCATGACAGTGAAAACGGCAGCAGCCGAGAGTGATGCGGCGGAGGTGATCGATGATGGCCAACAGCCGCTTCCATTAGATAACTCCGAACCGTCTTTTGCCGAGTCTCAATCGGATAGTGTCATTATTCTTGGCGACGCCACTTCCAGAACAGCCAAGGAAGAGGTCGCCCTGGACGCCGTTGCGGGTGTCAAATCACCGGCAAAGACCGGCTTAGACTCCGGTGAGATGGGGCCCGATATTTTGGACCAGGAAATTGTCCACGATCTCACTGAGGCGATGGCGATTGAAGCCGCACCCGTCAAAATCGTGCGCGCTCACACCACCGAGCCCCTTACAATATCCGGCTCGGCACAGACTCAAATCCCCGAACCGCCAAATGCCCCGCAAAGTCGCTTGCCCGCCGCTTCGAAAGGCGAACAGGCCGCTCCCGAACGGATAGAGAACATCCCTCATCATCGCGTCGAAATTCTGCCCCGGTCCGGGGAGCATAGCGCTAGCTCCAAAGCAAGCCCTAGAGCGAAACCTCAAGCGCCGCGTGAAAAAATTCTCCATGGCTGGAAAGAAAGTCCGAATAAAGCGCAAGAGATCGAAGATCTGGAAATGGATTGGCGTCAACCCAAGATTGATATTGAGAAAATTGCCCGGCATTTCTCGCCTAAAAGGCCGACAAATGGCAAATCGCGCGGTTAGAGAAGCTGCTCATCACAAAAAACCGGAAGCCGCCGCCTCCGGTTTTTTATTTTTTTTCAAAGCACTCAAGCTTTCTTTAACCACCAGCCTGCTATCTCTAGGGCTCGACGTAATTCTCAAAAATGTCAGACCGAGCCGCCATGTGTGGTCTTTTGCGGAGACCTCGATCTATGGGATTTAGAACCGACGCCAATCAATATGGCGCCTCAGAACAGGGTAGGGGCGACACACAGTTCGGCGCCTTTATCGATAATTATGTGGAGCGTATCGGAGAGGTTCCGGCGTTATCACGCAACGAGTACCTGGTGACGCTTATTGCGCGCTCACCAAGCTCGCTCCCGGCCCAAGCTATCGCTTGCCGGGCTGAAGCATTGCAAGATGCATCCATCAATCTTCGCGTTATATTCTCGCGGCTGTCGCCGCAGCAAGCGATGAAAGACTGGTTTACAACGTTTTCGGATTACACTGGCGGGCGTGAAGCGGATTATTTGCGTTTGGTCAAGAACCCGAATCTGCTTGATGCCCATGAGCAACTTACGCTCGGCAACTCCATGTGCTGGTCGGGCGATTCTTTGCGGCGTAGCTGGGAAGGGCATCATCATATTAGCCTATTCGAAGAAGCTAGCCCCGGCTCGGCGCGGCTTAGTCAACTTGCATTTCGGGCGCTTTGGGCTGCAGCGGAGAAATTACCCGCCAAGTATCTTGATCGCCTAACCGGTATGCAGTCTGATGTTGCCACGGGCGATACCGTAACAAAAACTGCAGGAAAATCCGGACCGCATAAACATCATCACTGGATTTCGACGCGGCATTAATCTCCTGAGGCTCAATGAAAGATATCGTGTAAGATTGCAACGCTGGGTTGATTCGGTTCAAGTGTCGCCAATTCAATCCTAGAGCATGGTCCCGAAAAGTATGTCCTCGAACTTGGTCCAAGTGCGGAAATCGGTTTTCGGAAACGATCTTGCCTAAACAAAGCGATAGAGTGTGATTCCGATTCGATCAGAATCGATAATGCTCTGGTCAGAGGGATCGTTGGCAATCGAATGAACAGATATGATGGCACAGGTGCAATCCATAATAATCGGACTGATGCTGTATCTGCTCCTTGCTGTTCAGGCAGAGGCCGCTGAAGATAAAACCAAATCTTGTAAAGACAAGATAACTGCGGTCGGTCGTCCCAATAGAATCCAATCCCTGTCGAGCATGAGCGCCGTGATCCAATGGACGCAGCGCGCCAATGAACTCGGTAAGCAATATGGCCAGTGGCACAATGCCCTGAGAACTGACTTAAGCTGCAAGCTCATGCAGAGATCCGGCTATTATGTTTGCTATGCTTCTGCAAAACCGTGTCAGCTGTCACTAGAGCAACGGGCCAAGAATGAAACCCAAGAAGGCGGAAGAAATTAGCTGCAAATTTCCGCGCCATCCCGACGTGCGATTGTAGCCGTATTGTTCGGAGCATGTTGCTCATGCTCTTCGAAATCTATTTCCCTGCTCATCCTGCGATAACGTCACTTGGATCGACAAAGTCATAGCCAAGACCTTCAGCGACGGCGGGGTGGGTAATTTTACCGTCATGGACATTGAGCCCGGCCCGCAAATAGGGATCGTCCCGCAGCGCCTGCTTCCATCCTTTGTCCGCCAATGCAGCAACGAACGGTAAGGTGACATTGTTCAGCGCATGGGTCGATGTCTTGGGGACGCCACCCGGCATATTCGCAACGCAATAGTGAATGACGTCGTCAACGACATAGGTTGGCTCGTCATGGGTCGTTGGCCGTGAGGTTTCCGCGCAGCCCCCTTGGTCAATACAGACATCGACGATCACGGAGCCCGGTTTCATTTTTCGCACCAAATCAGCCGTAATGAGCTTCGGCGCCTCGGCCCCCGGGATAAGAACGCCGCCGATGACGAGATCCGCTTCAATACAATGCCGCTCCACGGCGTCCCGCGTTGAATAAACCGTGTTGAGAGGTCGGTCGAACTGCGTCCAAAGCCGCCTTAACACTTCTACGTTGCGATCGATGACCCAAACGTCCGCGCCCATGCCAAGCGCAATATGGACCGCATGAGTGCCGACAACGCCGCCACCAAGCACAACTACTTTCGCCGGATCAACACCCGGTACGCCGCCCAGCAGCACCCCATGTCCACCATGCGCTTTTTCGAGAAAATAGGCCCCTGCTTGCACGGACATACGCCCTGCAACTTCGGACATCGGCGCCAACAGCGGCAGCCCGCCGCTCGGCGAGCCTACGGTCTCATAGGCAATGCAGGTCGCCCCGCTCTTAATCAGCCCGGCGGTCTGTTCGGGATCAGGTGCAAGATGCAAATAGGTGAATAAAATTTGACCCGGCCGCAATCGAGCGATTTCTTCCCCTTGCGGCTCCTTGACCTTGACGATCATTTCGGCCTGGGCGAAGACATCCTCGGCACTCGGCGCAATTTCCCCGCCCGCCGCCAGATAGTGGTCGTCATTCATACCAATACCCTCGCCGGCTCCGGTCTGAATGATGACTTGATGCCCGTGGGCGACAAGCTCTCGGACATTGGTCGGCGTTATGCCAACGCGATATTCATGAATTTTGATTTCTGTTGGAACGCCAATGAGCATAGATCCCTCCCGACACCGTTCGATTAAGATTATTAGGAGTCCAGTCGGCTGGGAGCTGTTCCGCACCGCCGCTTGGAACCTTTCAATACCATTTGTACCCATCAGAGCTAGAACAAGTCTAAGGGATTTAGAAGCGCCAATTGACCTTGGACGACGTTGTGGACAGTCCGCGCCGATGATTCACTGATTGCGCAAGCCGTTGCCTGTGCACGAGTTTTGCTCTGCGGCGGAGCAAGCATGCGGCGGCGCGCCGGCCGCAACACTCAGCCAAAGGCAACAGGGTCGCCAACAAGCGCGTTCATTACGTCGACTTTGCCGAAGGCCCAGCGTAATTTTTCTCGCCGGCTTTTGGGCAAGCGTTTGAGCGCAACCTTATTGGATGGCGGCGTTCCCTGCGCAATATCTTCGAGTTGCTGGTTGAGATCTTCGTTCAATAAGATGCCGTGGGCTTCGATGACATTTTCGAGATCCTCGGCATTCACAACCTCAAGACCCTCAACCCCTCGAAGGCGATCGCGGGTTGCACGTTTGGAGATGGCGTGACGCAAAGCAAGGACACGCGCGCCGCTGACAAGCGGCAAGATCCCGCCCGCTTTCAGATCAACGCGTCCCTCCTCGGTTTTGATGGTGCCAAACACACTCAACGGCGCGCGGAAATCTGTCGCTGCGGCCGCGAGCTGCTTTAAGAAACCGGGAGAGCGATGGGCGATATCGTAGGCTTCGCGCCAAAGCGCATTCGCTAAGCGCTGATCCCCATAAACCGCGCGAAAATCGAAAAAGATGTCGACATGACAAACGTCGCGCCAATCGGCACGGCCGATCCAGCCTTTGATTTCCGCCACCCAATCGTCAGAGGAATGCCGCCAGTCTGCGTTCTTTGCCATCACCCCGCCATTGCAATAAGGCAATCCCACTTCATTCAGAATATCAGCGAGGATCGTGCCAAGCTCGGCAAACCATTTATCCTCGGGGCCGCCGGCGGCACCGCTTTCGAAAAGAATGGCGTTATCCTGATCTGGCGCGAGCAACGTCTCTCCGCGCCCGCCCGATCCCAAAACCAAAAGGACGTAGGGGACAGGAGGACCGCCGCGACCCTTCTCGGCCAACCGCGCCTCGGCCAACTGACAAGCCCGCCGTGTTAGCGCACACAGCTCTTCACTCACCACAGCGCTGATATCCCGCGCGTCCACGCCTTCCTTGACGAGACTGCGCGCAACCAGAGGAATCCGCGCCCATGCCGCACCCAAATCAGCAACATCCTTGGCCTGCTCGACTTCCTCGCCAAGAATAATTGCGTCGCTGGCCCGCTGCCGGAGAAGGTCGCCGGTCGTGAGTGCGCCGACAATTTCTCCCTCCTCATTCTCCACCGCGAGATGGCGGAACCCAAGCCGGCGCATCCGGCCGATGGCCTGGTAGACGAAAGCGTCCTCGCGAACGGTTCGGAGCGGCGCGCTCATGATATCGCCTAAAGTTTCCGCGTGACTCTCCGGGTCTCTGCGGGCGATGGCGCGCATCAAGTCGCGCTCCGTGGTAATGCCAAAAGGATTACCCGTCCCATCAGACGCGACAAATACAGAGCTGACATTCTTCTCGACAAGGGCTTCCACGGCTTTCACAACCGGCCAATTACGATCCGCTATGAGCGGTGGTTTTCCCATAATGTCGCGCACCCGATGGCAATAGGGATAGCTGTCAATCTTAGCGAGCGCGGGAACGCCGAAATCATCTCCAATGCCGTCATGAACCGGCGGGATCCAGCCCGCCTGCGCATGGCTATCATGAATATCGGAGAATGAGCGGCTCGCCCGCTCGGCTTCCGCCAAGGTGCGGATATCATGCTGGCGCAAACAGGGAACGAGTTTGAGAAAAATGTCTGCGGTGGCCCGTGCATCACCGAGCGCGGTATGTCTGTCACGGATCGCAACGCCAAGCCACTCGGCGACCGTATCGAGGGATAAATCAACAAGGGACGCCCGGACAATTCGGGCCAATATCTGTGTATCAAGTGAGCGGGGCCGCTGCCATGGGAGGCCAGCGCGTTCATATTCGCGCTTGAATATTGTGAGGTCAAAAGCGATGTTGTGCCCGACGACAATCCGGTCACCGATGAAGTCCTGGAGGTCGTCTGCAAGATCCGTAAATGCCGGAGCCTCTACGACATCGCGGTCAAATATCCCGTGAATGGCGCTTGATGTGCCGGGTATAGGCACACCCGGATTCACCAGATGGTCGAACACTTCTTCTTCGACGATTTCACCGCTGCGAACCTTGAAAGCGCCGATTTGAATCACGGAGGCAGTTTCTGCATCCAAGCTCGTCGTTTCGGTATCAAGAACGACCGCGTCCAGACAAAACAGCGGTGTCGAGCTGCTAATCGTCGTCACCTAATAGTGCCTCTCGTTAGCTGATTTCCGGCGGCAAGCAGCCCAGCGGTGCTGTCCGGTAACTGCCGCTCATAGTCGCCGCGCATTCAAACTCAAGCTTTGATCTCAATCAACGCCGGCATGTGGAGTTCATGAAAATATCTATGATTGAGGACCTATGTAACATCCAAATCAACAATAAGTGGAACAAGTTTTTGGCCGGATGGGGGACGATGTTTGGAGGCGAGCGATGAGTAATAGGAAACGAGCGACCCATCAAAAACGCAAAACGGATAAGCGGGCTAGGGAACCCAATCAGTCGTCTGTCGAATTCACGGCGGACGCGTATCAGGACCTTTTCAAGATTGGCGCCATCCTGGGCGCGGAGAGCGTCCGTTTTTGGTGTAAGCGGCTGGAAGAGGATCTCAACCTCTGCGCAAACCTTATGAGGTGCCATACGACCGGCGCGGCGCTTGAAGCACAGACGTCATTTTGTCAAACCATGGCGAAGGATTATTGCTGTGAACCAAGCAAACTATTGGAGCTTCTCGCACCGCGTGCTCAAGTGCCAAAA
>BFAS01000184.1 GCA_008974985.1 bacterium MnTg02 | reverse complement strand
CCCATCGTCACGGATCTCGTCCGGCCAGATGGCATCCTCGAACACACGCGGCTCGGGGCGCAGGCTGACACCGGCATTGATCAGTGATGTTCCGCCGAGACCGCATCCAAGCAGCACATGGATATCTGATCCCAGCCGCAAGTCGAAAAGACCCGTTTCCGGACCCATGTCAATTTTACTGCCGGTGATGCGAAACTCGCGGCGCGCCTCTGTGAACCGGTCCGGAAACTCGCCCGCAACAAACTCACGGCCGCGCTCGAGGACGCACACCTGGCGGCCGGCGCGGGCAAGCCTCGACGCCGCGACACCGCCACCATAACCTGACCCAATCACGACAACATCGTAGTGGGGCTCAATTTTGCTAGCTTTCTTGCCGATCTTTTGCATGGATATCTCCTCACCACCCTCTGATATGGAACGACCCTAAATCCGCGACACGGTTTGGCTTCGCCGGTTCTCGCAATCAATATTGCACAGCCCTGCAATGAACCACAAAGCATCGAAATTGTTTGCGACTAGATGGCATTTGGTGCTTTAGCTCAGACGACCGGCTATATACGTCTCTGCCTGCCCCCTTGCTGGCGATAGCCAGCCTTGCCGAGGATGGCGGCTAACGTATGCTAACCCCGGACTTGGTCAGCATGCAGCACCAAGCCGGTGGAGAAGCCCGGGATAAGGATCGAAGCTGCCGCCGCAAGAGGGCTAGACTTGTTCGTACAGTGTCGACCAGAGAGGATGTCATGGATTTTCTTAGACCTTATACGCCGCAACTTCTTACTGTTCTCCGCGTTATGTCGGGGCTCTTGTTATTGCAGCACGGAACGACGAAATATTTGAACTTTCCGGTCGGACCCTATAACAACGCATCGCCCATGACGATGGGCGGCGCCGCAGGGGCCCTTGAGTTGATCGGTGGCGCTCTGCTGATTATCGGCTTCTTCACGCGGCCTGTCGCATTCATTCTCTCCGGCACGCTCGCGATCGCCTACTTTTATGCCCACGCCTCTAGGGGCTTCTTTCCGCTGCTCAATGGCGGCGAACTCGCGGCGCTCTACTGCTTCGTATTCCTCTACATCTCCGCAGCAGGCGGTGGTGCATGGAGCGTTGACCGACTGAGGAATGCCAAAGACTGATAGATATTTGCCGATGATGTGGTGGACCCAACGGATTGTTCCTTAGGGTCCAGCACTCGGCATTGGACCAGCTCCTTCCTTGTCTGAAATCAGGTTAGAAAGCCGCCAACATGCCCCCGCCCCATCTTAGCCTTGCCCGTGCGCAGTCATTCTGCGAAGCCAACAATCTTCGTGTCCCAATACTGCTCGCGCCGATGGCGGGCGCATGTCCGCCGTCGCTGTCTATCGCTGTGGCCAATGCGGGCGGGCTTGGTGGCTGTGGTGCCCTCCTGATGCAGCCAGATGCCATCAAGGCCTGGGGATCGGAAATGCGCGCCGGCAGCAATGGAACATTCCAACTCAATCTTTGGATTCCCGACCCTGCGCCCGAGCGCGATGAGCAGGCAGAAGATGCGGTGCGTGCGTTTCTTGGCAAGTGGGGTGTGGAGGTCGCACGTGAGGCCGGCAACGTCACGCCGCCCGATTTTGCGGCACAGTGCGAGGCAATGCTCGAGGTTGGGCCAACCATCATTTCATCGATAATGGGTCTTTACCCGCCCGCGTTTGTCGACCGAATGAAGGCAAAAGGAATCAAATGGTTCGCCACTGTGACGACGGTTACCGAGGCGAAAACCGCGCAGGACGCCGGTGCCGACGTTATCGTTGCTCAGGGAATGGAGGCCGGTGGCCACCGAGGTGCGTTCGATCCGGCGAAGGCCGAAACGTGCATGGTGGGCCTCTTCTCGCTGCTTCCGGCCATTGTCGATGCAGTAAACGTCCCCGTCGTTGCAACCGGTGGCATTGCCGATGCACGGGGCGTCGCGGCAGCCTTCGTTCTCGGCGCGTCTGCTGTCCAGATCGGCACCGGCTTTCTCCGCTGCCCCGAGGCGAAACTGCCGTCGGCGTGGGCTGATGCCATCGGCCGGTCCCTGCCGGAGGAAACACTGGTCACACGCGCCTTCTCAGGTCGTCCGGGTCGCAGCATCGCGACCGCCTATTCTCGCGAGGCGAACGCGCCGGACGCCCCGGCGCCAGCTCCCTACCCTGTCCAACGTGGGCTGACGCAAGCCATGCGGGATGCTGCCATAAAGAACAATGATATCGATCGGATGCAGGCCTGGGCCGGGCAATCCGCCGGATTGGCGCCTGCGCAACCCGCAAGCGACATCGTGTGCGAGCTATGGGAAGGCGCACAAGCCTTGCTCTCTTAGGGCCCGCCGATTTGCAGGCGGCAGTGCCATCGGTCTCAAGGTCCGCTTTTGGCGGCAGACATGCGAATCTATAAGTCCACAGCCTAATCCTTCGCCCGCCAATACATTCCCTCGTCGTTGCGAAGTTTTTCGATGTCGTCGATCCGTTTGATCGTTCGCGCGTCGGATCTGAGCACGATGAGCGCGATCAGGGTTTCAATCAGCGCGACAGCGGCAACATGGGATGGGAAAAATTGCGGGCTCCTGGTCGGCGCCTGAATGAGGACGTCGACGTCGCGTGCGATTGGCGAGGCCCGGCTATCGGTTATTGCAATAATACGAACCCCCCGTTCACGGGCAAAATCAACGCCACGCACGGTAAAGTCCGCATAAGGCTCGCTCGAAATCGCGAGAAGAGCATCTTCCGAATTTGCATTCGCCAGATCATCGATCGGGAAACCGGACAGGGCATCGACAAGTTTGCTCTCGGGCAGGATGAGCCGGCCAACACCATAAAAATAATCCGCGAGGCTCCTGAGCCCTCCGCTGCTGAACACGTAAACCGTCCGCGCACCACGGAGAATGTCAGCAGCGCGGTTCAGGGCATCTGGCTCTGTGATGGCAAATGCGCTTTCGATATTCGTTATTGCGGCCTCGGCCATGGCGGACAGCACTTGCCCGCTGCTATCGCTGCCGCCAAGCGACTGCAGCCACTCGGCGCGATCCGCAAAACTTCCGCCCGAGATGCGCATTGCTTCCTGAAAGGGCTTGCGAAAATCTTCATAATTTGGATAGCCGAGTTTCTTGGTGAGACGCAGCATCGTGCTTGGGCCAACGCCTGCCACACGAGCAACGCGGCGCATCGAATTGATCGCGACTTCGGCAGGCGCATCGATCACATATTTTGCCGCCTGCTTCAGCTGCGGGCTGAGGTCCGGGTAGATCGCGACCAAATGATCGAGCACCACCTCCCTATCGGTCATCGTCACGCCTCTCTCTGACACAATTGGTTCATATCAGATTATAATAGCGCAAATGTTCCAATTCTGATAGGAGTGTCATTGGTCGAAGAATAAGTGACTCACGACTTGGATTACGAAACGTGCTCGCTGCGTCGCGTCAAAAAACCCTCTCTCAGAGTCTCGCCACCTGGGCCACGACACTCACCCTGGACGACGTCCCAGATGATGTCATCCACGCCGGGAAACGCGCAATAGTCGATACGATTGCCGTGGCCATCGCTGGCAGCAACATGCCGGTTAGAAAAAAGATCCTGCACCATGCAATCGAGAATTATGGTCCCGGCCGATGCGTCGCTCTCGGCACCGGCGAGCACCTCTCGCCCCTCGGAGCAACTCTAGCAAACGGGGTTGCGGCTCATGCCCTGGATTTCGACGATATGAGCTACGCCGGAATTATTCATGGCTCCATCATAATTCTTCCTGCCGTGCTTGCCGCGGTGGAACAGCAAAACGGAACCGGTAGAGCGCTGCTCGAAGCTTTTATAGCTGGCGCGGAATGCGCCTATGCCATTGGCTTGACCGTCACCGACAGCCACTATTTGAAGGGTTGGTGGGCGACCGCAAGTTGCGGAATGATTGGCGCGGCCGCTGGCGCGTCCAAGGCGCTCTCCCTCGACGATGACCAGACAACAAACGCGATCAGCCTTGCCGCCGTTCAAGCCTTCGGAATGATTGCGATCCTCGGCACAGATGCGAAACCCACCCTTGCAGGTCGCGCCGCCATGTCCGGTTTGGAGGCCGCTCTCCTCGCTGGCGAAGGCCTCTCCGCACCAGCCCGCGCGTTTGAAGATAAGCGTGGGTTTCTTGCACTGATGAATGACGGCACGGCGTACAATGAAGGGCTAGCGCAACTCGGCCGCACGTGGCGGCTCACGGAGCCCGGCATATTTTTCAAAACCTATCCGGTCTGTTCCGCCGCCCATGCCGCAGCCCAACTCACCGAACGCTTGCTTCGCGAGAACGGCCTGGGCTTCGACGATATTGAAAACATCCTTTGCGACGTGCCGCATCTGGTGGCAATCAGCCTGGTGCACGACGCGCCGGCGACACCCAGTGAAGCGCAATTCAGCATGCCGTTCGCGATCGGCTGTATCCTATCGTTCGGCGCACTCGGTCCTGAGCAAATTTCGTCTGATTGTCTTGCAGACCAACGCCTGCGCGACGCCATGGCCAAGGTGCGGATGAGCGAAGCCGATGATCTCAATCTGCCCGAGATCGCCAAACGCACTCCCGAGTGCGCGCGGGTCACCATAAAGACCAAGAACGGCGCAACGATTTCGGATTTTCTTGGAGCCCCTGCCGGCATGCCGGAAAACCCGCTTTCAGATGACGACCTCTCGAACAAATTCCGGCGCTGCTGCGAATTCGCGGGCTGGCCGGCGTCACGCAGTGACGGGCTGCTCGATGATCTCTGGACGCTCGAAACGGCGCCAAATCTATCCCAGATGTTGAGAGGCGATGTGTCATGACGGCGGATCTGCCCGGCAACGCCAATATCGTCATCATCGGCGGCGGCGTCATTGGCTGCAGCATTGCCTATCATTTGGGCCAACTGGGCGCTCCCGACGTGCTTCTGGTTGAGCGCAAAAAATTGACATCGGGCACCACCTGGCATTCCGCCGCGCAAGTGCGCCAGCTCCGATCAACACGAACAATGACCGAGATCATCCGCTACAGCACGGAGCTTTATGCGCGCCTCGAAGCGGAAACCGGTCAAGCCACCGGCTGGACGCCATCGGGGTCTCTCAGTATCGCCACCAATCCCGACCGCCTCACCCATATCCGCCGCCAAGCCGGTTTGGCCCGCTGCTACGGCGTCGACGTGCACGAAGTCGGACCGGACGAGATAAAGAGCCTCTGGCCCCTCATCAATATGTCCGACATTGTTGGCGGTATCTATTGCCCTACCGATGGGCGTGCAAACCCGAGCGATCTCTGTGCTGCCCTCGTCAAAGGGGCAAGAGCCAACGGCGTCAAAATCATCGAGGATTGTGCCGTATCCGGTTTTGATGTTTCAGACGGCAGTGTGAAATCTGTTGCAACGCCAATGGGGCGCATAAAATGCCGTACGGCTGTTCTCGCAGCCGGGCTCTGGAGCCGGGACATCGGCGCGATGGCAGGCATCAATGTCCCCGTTTATGCCTGCGAGCATTTTTATCTGCTGACAAAACCCATGGACGGGATCGCTGGCCATTTGCCAACGCTCGGCGATCATGACGGCCATCTTTATTTGCGCGATGAGGTGGGCGGCCTTCTGGCCGGGTGTTTTGAGCCTAAGGGAAAGCCCGTCAGCGTCGAAAACCTGCCGAAGGATTTTGAATTCGACCTTCTGGATGAAGACTGGGATCATTTCGAGCCGATGATGCTCAATGCCATGCATCGCATTCCGGCGTTAGAGGTCGCGGAAGCACGCATGCTCTTGAATGGGCCGGAGAGTTTCACGCCGGACGGCCATCCGATTGTTGGGCAAGCGTCCGGTGTGGACGGATTCTATCTGGCTTGCGGGCTAAATTCCGCCGGCGTTGCGTGTGGCGGCGGCATCGGCAGAGCCATCGCCGAGTGGATCGTTGCAGGCGAAGCGCCAATGGACCTCCTTGATGTCGATCCCTCCCGGTTCCATGCCGTGGAAAATCACCTGCCGGGACTGGACGCGCGGGTTGGTGAAGTCCTCGGCTTGCATTACGCCATTGCCTATCCAGGCAGAGAACACGAAACCGCGCGAAATCTATGCTGCTCGCTGCTCCATGACCGGTTTTCATCCCGAGGCGCACGGTTTGGCCAACGCTATGGCGCCGAGCGCCCCCTTTATCTCGATCCACGGTCACATTCGAACACCGCCCTCACCTTCGACCGCCCCGCCTGGTTTGATCAGGTGCAGCGGGAATGTGATGCCGCGCGGAGCGCAGTGGCGATCTTCGATCAATCCTTGTTTGGAAAATTTCTGATCGAAGGCAAAGACGCGGAAGCCGTGCTGCAAAGAGCGTGCGCCAATGATATGAGCCGGGCGCCGGGCCGCATCATTTACACGTCCATGCTCAACACACGCGGTGGCATCGAAAGTGATCTGACGGCCATGCGGGTAACAGAGTCGTCATATCTTTTTTATACAGGTGCCTTATCCGCCAGTCGCGATAGCGCCCAAATTCGCCGCCACATCAAACCGCATGAGCATGTGACTATAACGAACGTTACGGACGACTATGCCGTGCTCGGTGTCATGGGACCAAACGCCCGGCAACTTCTCGCCAAGGTGACGGATGCCGATCTCTCGAACGACGCCTTTCCCTATTTCACCCACAGTCAAATAGAGATTGCAGGCAGATCAGTGCGCGCCGCACGGCTCTCCTATATCGGCGAGCTTGGCTGGGAACTCTCGCCAAGCACTGAGGATACCCCTTATGTCATTGACGCGCTGCTCGACGCGGGCGCGGGCTTTGGCGTTCGCCTTGCCGGAGCTTACGCAATGAATGCCATGCGGATCGAGAAATCCTATCTCTCCCTTGGACATGATATTGGACCGGACACGACACCTCTTGAGGCCGGGCTTGGCTTCGCGGTGAAACTCAAATCGGATTTGGATTTCACCGGGCGCGCCGCACTTGAGGCAACAGAAAAAGAGGGTCTACCGCGCCGTCTCGTGACGCTCATCTTGGAAGATCCAGACATCTATCCCTTTGGCGACGAGCCAATCATGGCCGGTTCCGAACTTATCGGGCAAACAAGTTCTGCCGCTTTTGGCCATACGATCGGCAAACCGGTCGCGCTCGGGCTGATCCGCCTGGAGCCCGGACAGAGCGCCAGCGATCTTGAGGCACTCTCTTGCACAATAGATGTGGGCGGCCGCCCCTCCCCGGCGCGCGCGTCACTTTCTTGCCCCTTCGTGCCGAAAGGGGTTCGCGTGCATGGCCACTACGCCAGCGCGGCCGGTGCAGCCTGATGCGCTACTCTCTGGAGACACTCATCAGCAATGCGATTTCCGGTCA
>BFAS01000183.1 GCA_008974985.1 bacterium MnTg02 | reverse complement strand
CTTGAGTCCGTTTGCCTGCAATGCGAGCGCCAGATTGACCGCTGTCGTCGATTTGCCAACACCGCCCTTACCAGACGCAACCGCGATAATGTTTTCGACACCTGGAACGCCTGCAAGCTGGCCGCCACTTGGGCGAGCGCCTGGTCCAGGTCCCGTTCCCATACCGGGCGCCATCCCAGGCTGCGGTCCCTGGCCGGGTTTCATATGCATGCCCCCCGTCCCTTGGACCGGCGAAGGTGCTGGTTGCGGCGGCCGGCCATTTCCCGGTGTTGCTTCTCCCGCTTCCCGGTCTGCAGTTAGGGTGACGCCAACGGACTTAACGCCATCGAGATCAGAAACCAGTTTCTCCACCGCCTGACGCAGGGGCTCCAACTCTTCCGCCCGGTTTGAATCGACGGTTAGTGAGAAATAAACCTTGCCCTTATGAATGACGATCTCAGAGACGAGACCAAGCGCGACGAGATTATCCTCGAGATCGGGACCTTTCACGCGCTCAAGCGCTTTTAATACCGCTTCCTTAGAAAGTGTGTCTGCCATATCCTGCTAAATCTCGCGTAATCGCAATTGTCGAATCTCAGCCGGTTTGAGCGCAACGCATCTGCGTTTATATTGTGCGCAATAAATCATATTTTGCGAGCCCGTACTACACTAGCCTGCTGGCCATCCAACGCATATTCGCCGACCCACTATGCCAGGCAATTGTTGGCACTTAATGGATCACCGGCGCGTTCTCCATCGATATGCGGGCATCTAAGCGAATGCGCTCCACCATGGCAGCGAATCCGTTGGAGCGTTGCGGCGTCAAATGGTCCTGAAGTCCCATCCGGTTGAAAACCGACAGGGCCTCGATCGCCAGAATCTCGTCGGCTTGTTTGTCGCAGTAGATCGCGAACAAGATCGCAATCAAACCGCGTACGATATGCGCGTCGCTATCGCCGAGAAATTTGAGCCGGGGCGGCTGTTCGCCGCCATTCACCTCGACGTGCGTCACCAGCCAGACCTGACTGACGCATCCCTGAACCTTGTTGTTGGGCCTGTGGCACTCTTCCGGCAGCGGCTCCAACGTCCGTCCGAGCTCGATGACATAGTGGTAGCGGTCTTCCCATTCATCGAGGAGTTCAAAATCGGCCAGAATGTCGTCAAGCATCATCACTTCTCACGGATATGTTCCTGGAGCGGCCTACCGGTAGGGCGCGTCAAGGGCAATATTTCTGGCGATCTCGCGTTCCCAACGATCTCCATTGGCGAGCAACCGCTCCTTGTCGTAATAAAGTTCCTCGCGCGTCTCGGTTGCAAATTCGAAGTTTGGCCCCTCCACGATCGCATCCACCGGACATGCTTCCTCGCAGAAGCCGCAATAGATGCACTTCACCATGTCGATGTCGTAGCGCGTCGCGCGTCGCGTCCCATCATTGCGCCGAGGACCGGCTTCGATGGTGATTGCCTGGGCCGGACAGATGGCCTCGCAGAGCTTACACGCAATGCAACGCTCCTCGCCGTTGGGATAGCGACGGAGTGCATGCTCACCGCGAAAGCGAGGACTTAGCGGTCCCTTTTCGAAAGGATAATTAATGGTCACCTTGGGTTTGAAAAAATACCGCATGGCCAGAAAGAACGCTGACAAAAATTCGAGTAGGAGCAGAGATTTCGTAATCTGCTGCAGTCGCGCCATCTTCACCTGGTATCCTAATGCCATGCGATACTGTTCCAAATAAAAATGCTTGAGTCAGTCAATTGTTGCCATGTCACTTGGATCGACGTGCTGGGTGGTAATTAATGCAAATCTGATTGAGTTCAGACGCAATAAGAACCTCATTGAAGCAATTACATTGATAGACGACGATGCCATCATCGACGTCTCCATTTTGATCCAAGTATTTGCAATTTGGACATGTGCCAAAGCGGTGCTGCTCACGTATTAAGGCGACTTCGCCAACAATGCGCTCAAGGGCTTTCGCCAAATTCTCTTGGAGATTGCCGGGCAAATCTCCGACCGCTTTTTTTAGATCCTCGATTGGATCGTGACGCCTCAGTGTTTGCCCCTTACGGGTAAGATTAATTACGGCACTTCGAGCATCTTGCTTTGAGGTGACACGTGAAAGATATCCGAGCTCAACCAAGCTTTTTACCGTTTGTGAAGCGGTACCGCGCGTGGTCGCATGAAATTCCGCAAACGCCGAGACTGTCCGTGACATGCGATTGGCCCTAGCGAAATACCGAATGGCCATCCATTGTGCTGCTCTAAGTCCACATGGGTAACCATGCCCATTTATCAGACGACCAATGTGAGCAAGCGATTCAGCAGCAAATTCTGCTCCATTGGAATTATTATCTCTCATTCCTAATTAGTATCGTTATCAAACTAAATTGACAAGAAGAATTATTGTCGGTAGTCTTATTAGTAGTTTCGTTAACGAATTAATTTAGGCGCGTCGATTAAGTGTCATTTGAACTCGGCGCAAAGATGCAAATGGTTCAGTTACCATCAAATAGGACAAACAAAGCAAAGCGTTCTGTCATATCCGCTTTCCCGGCGAGAGATGATAAGAAATCGAACGTCCGGCGTTCGGCGCACGAACGTAAAGATAGTCTTACGATATATCTTGAAGAAATTCGCCGTTACCCCATGCTCAAGCCGCAAGAGGAATATGCGCTTGCTAAACGCTGGCGTGATCAAGGCGATCAAGATGCTGCGCAGAAGCTCATAACAAGCCATCTAGGGCTGGTTGTGCGCATGGCCATGCGCTTTAAACGTTATGGCTTATCCATCGAAGATATCATCTCCGAAGGAAATATAGGATTGATGGTGGCTGTTGAACGCTTCGAGCCCGAGAAGGGTTTCCGGCTTTCCACTTATGCGATGTGGTGGATCCGGTCTTTGATGCAAGAATATATTATGCGGTCGTGGAGTCTTGTAAGAATTGGCACGACAGCCAATCAGAAAAAACTGTTTTATAATCTGCGCAAAATCAAGGCCAAAATCCAGGTTTTTGACGATGGTGATTTGCACCCTTATGCCGTCAAACATATCGCGGACAGACTGGATGTAGCTGAGGATGATGTAAGTTTGATGAATCAGCGGCTCGTACGCGACAGCTCGTTGAACATTCAAATCAGAAATGACTCCAAAAATGGTGAATGGCAGGACATTCTTGTCGATGACGTAGTCAATCAAGAAAATATTCTCGTAAAAACGGACGAATTTAATCGCCAGCGCGAATATGTTGAGAGAGCGATGACACGGCTAGATGATCGCGAAAGACGCATTTTTACGGCCCGTCGCCTCTTAGAAAATAGACCGACTCTCAGAGAGCTTTCAGTGGAATTTGGTGTTAGCCGCGAGCGCGTTCGCCAAATTGAAGTGCGCGCCTATAACAAGGTCCAGAAAGCAGCAAAGTCAGAATATTTGGCCGCTGAGTACCATTGTTGAACAGATCGTCAAATATTTTGTCCTATATCAATTCAAAAATTACTTTGCAGTGCGGTAAGCGACGATCCTCATGACCTATATCGTGAACGATAATTGCATTAAATGTGTAACGACGGACTGTGTTGAAGTTTGCCCGGTCGATTGTTTTTACGAGGGTGAAAACATGTTAGTCATCCATCCGGATGAATGCATTGATTGCGGAGTGTGTGTACCTGAATGTCCTGTAGAGGCGATCCAGCCGGATACCGATCCCGGCCTTGAAAAGTGGCTAGAGCTAAACGCCGAATTTGCCGGCAAGTGGCCAAACATCACCATGAGACGGGATCGTCCAAAAGACTGGCAGCAATACGACGGTGAACAAAACAAGTATGAAAAATATTTCTCACCTAAACCAGGCGAAGGAAGCTGAAAAGGAGCGGCAAGCGCGCACTCGTCGACAATTCGAACCGGTCGCGATAGCCACGCACTTCCCGGCGGAAACGGCTAATGTCGCGTGTACGGATAAAACAGGCGCGCCGGAAGCAGTGGAATAGGATTGAGCCCATGATACCGATTTCAGCCGTTGAGACGGCAGCGAATGATCTCATGGCAAAGGCCGCCATCGAAATCCCCGATGACTATGTCGAGGGATTGCGGGAGATGGCCGATACGGAAAGCGGCGATCTTTCGGCCTTCGTCATCCGCGCGATGCTCGACAATTATGAAGCAGCGAAAGAAGACCGCCGCGCGATGTGCGCCGATACGGGTTTGCCGCGCTGGTATGTAAAAATAGGCAACGAAGCGCAGATTGAGGGCGGCCCCGTCAGGCTTGAAGAGGCTCTGCGGCGGGCAACGGCGGATGCAACCCACAACGTGCCCCTGAGGCCCAACCGCGTCCATCCGCTTTGGCGCACAGATCACAATAATAATTGCGGGATCAACGCACCGGAAATTGAATATTCGTTTCACCCCGATGCCAGTTGGATCGAGTTAACGACGGTGCATAAAGGCGGGCTTTTCGGATCAGACTATCGAATGCTGTTTCCGGGAGACGGTATCGACGGCGTCAAGCGCTTCTTCCTCGATACGCTGGTTGGGTTCGGCAAGCGTGGTCTCGCTTGCCAGCCGGCGATTGTCGGCGTTGGCATTGGGGGCTCCAAGGATATCAGCATGACCCTTGGCAAGCAGGCGGCTTGTCTCAGAACGGTCGGCAGCCGCAATCCAGATCCCAAAATTGCGGAACTCGAAGACGAGTTAAAGGTGATGGGAAACTCGATAGGCATGGGTGCCATGGGTTTTATGGGGTCTTCCATGGTCGTCGATTGCCATATCGAGGTCGGCTACACGCATACGGGCGGCATGCCCATGAGCGTCCATATGTTTTGTTTGTCGTCTCGCCGCGCCACCGCGCGGGTCGGCGATGACGGTTCCGCGGAGTTTCGTAGTGATCCTGGATGGTTCACGGATTATATGCGCCGGGAGACGGTGGAATGGCCAACGCAAAATCAAACATCAAAACAATCCGCCTGAGGACGCCGGTTGAGACCGAAGATCTGAAGGGCTTGGAGATTGGTAACCATTTTTGTTTTGGACGGCGCAAGACTTGGTGTCCTGGATCGTAAGCTCAATACGCTGAGAAGGTGAGCACCCGCACGGCACTCAAAGACCGTGCAGGAACTCATTAGCGATGCCAAACGTTACTCAGTTCCCGTATCAATAGTAGCCGTATGGATAGTAGCAGTACCGGGAGTAGTAATACGGATAGAGGTAACAGTTATTATAATAACCGAAGCCGAAGTGCACTCTGTGCCTGCGATGGTGGCGCCTGCGATGGAAGCGCCTGCCACGGAAATGCTTGCGACTGAAGCGGTGTCCGCGTCGAAAACCTCGTCCTCGCCGGTGCGCTCTGCCGCGGCGGAAGCTGCGCCTACTCAGGGACGCTCTTCTGCTGCGGAAGTTGCGCCTACTCAGGGACGCTCTGCTGCGGCGGAAACCGCGTCCTCGCCGGATTGATCTTCCTCGGCGGAAACTGCGCCCGCTCCGGAACGCTCTGCTACGACCGAAGCTGCGCCCGCCCCGGAACGCTCTGCTACGACCGAAGCTGCGCCCGCCGCTACGGAAACCACCACGGAAATCACCACGGCCGCCACCACGGAAACCACCACGGCCGCCGCCACGGAAACCACCACGGCCACCGCGGCGAACAAGGATCACATTTC
>BFAS01000182.1 GCA_008974985.1 bacterium MnTg02 | reverse complement strand
GACACAGGTTTCGGCTCATAATAAGCCGGCCTTTTCACATCTAAAGACAATGTTTTCTCTGGATCGCGGGACTGGTCATAAATCACATTGCCAGAAGCACCAGCGGCGGCGACCAGTGCGTCGCACCCACAGGTTGATGCAATCATGAGGCCCAGTGCATGCATATGGCACCGCCTATAACAAAACGCTGCAAGTTGAGCGCGCTGCGGCTCACTCAGCGACTTGGCAATCTCGACGGCGTTTTTAGGTGAAGCCTGCCGAAGTTGCCCAAATAAATCATCTGGAACAGGGCAGTTCTCTTCGTTCAACTGCACGTTTGTAGAATTGATCATGACCAATGGCCCCCGAAGCACCTGTGACATTAAGCCCCCGCATTGGTTAACAGTGTTTAAAGCCTGCATATCGCCTTGCGATCTGGATCTGTGGCCTCACAGAGACCCAGAGCCAGCTAAGCGATCTGCACACTGTCCATAATCAGCTAAAAACGGCGGTCACAGCCACATCTTCGTGGCGGCTGCTCGATCCCAATAAGCGGAATTCATTCGCACACGGACAGCCTCGCTCTAACCTCTCCCGCCGCCATGCGGCTTACAGTTTTGCAAGCATTTCTTCAAAAGCCGACAATTGAGTTGCTTAGAGGCAACACCCAATATTTATTGGGATTGGCGTCGCAGGCAGCGCTCGGCGGGCCACGCTATCGCGACTTGGCGAGAGCGGGTTGGATATGCCGCGAATGGCAATAGCGAGCCGCCCGGTTCTGTGGCAGGGTAGGCTCGCCGGTAGGGGCTGAACGGCGGAAGAAGGCGCCAAGACAAGGGGCAACGCGCCGGAATTGGGGAGTGGAATTAGGGGTGCATCGCCAAGCGTCTATGACTTTGTCCTATATATATCAATAACATAAGCCCTGAATGTGGAGGCAAGCATGGCACGTGCACTGCTCCTGCAAATTGACAAGAACGCAGAACGGTATCTGCTCTTGATCTTCTACACGCTGGTCGTTTCCGTTATCGGGATCGAAGTGATCAGGCGGTTCGTGTTCTCCTTCTCCAGCATCTGGGGAGAAGAAATCGCGCGTTTCTCCTTCATTTATCTGACCTGGATTGGGGCCAGTGCCGGTGTCAAGAACCGCAGTCATATCCGCATCGACCTGATCTACACTTGGATACCCGATAGGTTCCATGTGTGGCTTTATATTTTCGCTGATATCGCCACCATGATTTTTGCGGCAATCGCTTTCTACTACTCACTTGTTCCGATCATCACATCGCTGCAATTCGACAACGTCACGGACGGTTTGCGGATCAATCGATCCTTCTTCCTCGTGGCTGTGCCATTGGGATTCTCGATGACCATGGTGCGGCTCTCACAAAGCATGATTAGGGACGTTCGGGATCATCGCGCCGGCCGGCCAGTGTTCCGCGGAAAAGCACTGTTTGAGTGATGTACCAGCTTCATATCGCTTCGTTGGAATTAGGGTGGACGGTTTATGGGCCGGCGCTCGCGATGGTCGTGCTCATTATTCTTGGAGTGCCAATTTGGGTTGTGCTCGGTCTCGGCACAGTACTCTTGCTTTCGCTGACAGATGTGATGCCGCTGACCTTGATTGGTGAGACGTTATTTTCAGGCATCGACAGCTTCTCGCTGATCGCCGTCCCACTTTTCATCCTCACCGGTGACGTCATCGTCACCACCGGGCTCTCAAAGAAACTGCTCCGTTTGGCGGAAGCCACACTGGGTTGGATTCGCTCCGGCCTGGGAACATCTACGGTCCTCGGTTGCGGTTTTTTCGCTTGTATCTCGGGCTCCGATGCGGCTGATGCGGCGGCGCTCGGGCGGATTACGGTGCCCCATCTTGTGAAGAAGGGCTATCCGCTTCCCTATGCAAGCGCGCTCGTGGCCAGCGGCGCCACGACCGGCATCCTTATCCCACCTTCAATTTCGTATATTATCATTGGCTTAACGCTTGGGATTTCCGCATCAACACTCTTCCGTGCAGCCGCGGTGCCGGGGGCGTTGGTCTTGGTGACCATAATCCTGACCAATGTCGCGATCAATCGGGTGCGAGGCTACGAGACGACTTCGGGCCGCTTTTCATTGCGCGGTTTTGCAACGGCATTGTGGGATGCGCGGTTTGCTGTTCTCATTCCTTTCATCATTCTCGGAGGCATTTATTCCGGTGTCTTCACACCCACCGAATCTGCATCAGTGGCGGTCCTCACAGCGATCGTCATAGGCTTGGCTACCAGACAACTCAGCCTAGCTGATTTTCCTCGGATGATGGAGCGTAGCGCCGAGATGAACGGCGTGATCGCACCGATTATCGGCATTGCTCTGCTGTTGGCCCAGGCCCTCGCCGCCCTGGAGATTCCGCAGGCGCTGGTACAAACCATCACGGATTTCACAGCAAACCCGACGGTGGTGATCTTGCTCATGCTTGCCGTATTTCTGGTGGCGGGCTGCATTATGGAAACAACGCCCAACATCGTGATCCTGGCGCCATTAATGTTGCCGCTGGCCCAGGAAATCGGCATGGACAAAATACATTTCTGCATCTTTATGGTCACCGCGCTTGGCGTTGGCTTCATTACCCCGCCCCTCGGTCTTAATCTGTTCGTGCTGTCCGGCCTCACCGGCGAACCCGTGCTTGCCATTGCCAAGCACGCGATTCCCTTTGTGCTCGCCATGCTGGTCGTGGTGCTGTTGCTCGCCTTTGTTCCGTTCCTGTCGCTCTGGGCGCTGCCTTAGCCTGGTTGCTTCAAACAGAAATTGGCATTTCCTCATCAACCGCAAGCAAGAGCTTGCCGCGCGTGCCGCGCCCCTCCAAAACCTCATGGGCCGTGCCCGCCTCCGCCAGCGGAAAGATCCGATCGATGGTCACGATTAACTGCTTCGACCGGTATGCATCAAAGAGTGCTGAAATGCGCCCGCTTATCTCCTCGGCCGTTTGCAGATAGTCGGCAAGATGGGGGCGGGTGAAAAAGACCGATCCGGCTTCCGCCAGCTCCAAGGGCGAAATCGCCTCGACGGTTCCCGAACTGCCGCCAAAGAGCACGCAGAGGCCGCGCCGCTTCAGAGACCTCAAGCTCCGTTGAACGGTATCGATACCAACAGAGTCATAGACGACATCAACGCCCGCGCCGTCGGTGATCTCCATAATTCGGGCCTGAAAATCCTCTTGCCTGTACAAAATCGTATGGTCGGCGCCGCGTGACCGGGCGATCTCGGCCTTTTCCACGCTGCCGACCGTCGCGATCACTGTCGCCCCCTTCGCTTTGGCGAGCTGGATCAAAAGCTGCCCGACACCTCCGGCCCCGGCATGGGCCAAACAGGTCTGCCCCGGCCCTAAATCGAATGCAGAATGCGTGAGATAATGCGCCGTACACCCTTGCAGTTGCAGCGCGGTGGCGACATCCAAGGGAATATCATCGGGAACGGAAACGAGTTTCCAGGCGGGAACAACGGCATATTCGCTGTAGCTGCCGCGATGAATGCAATAGGCGACGCGGTCACCGGCTTGCAGGCCCGTCACGCCGTCGCCGATTTCCGCGACAATCCCTGATCCTTCCATGCCCAATATCATCGGCAGCGGCGTCTTATAGGTATCCGACTTGGCGTAGGTGCCATTGCGCATATAGACGTCGATAAAATTGATGCCGGAATAAGACAGCTTCACCAGCACCTCTCCCGGCTCCGGGCGTGGCGCGCCGACGCTCATCAACTCCAATGAACCCGGATCACCAAACGACCGGACGCCGACGGCGCGCATATCCATGTGCAAAGTCCACCCTACTGTTTCGGATTTCTCGCGAGGCACTTCTTTATGGGAGCCATCTGAGTAGTTTATCGCTTGCGTGATGGAATGTCCCAAGATAGTGCCAACTGCGTTGTGATTGCTTGGAAGACCGCTTAATGCATCGCGCGCGAATTAAAGGTAAGGTGCCGCCCGCCCGTCTTGAAATTCTCGAATCACTAGGGGCTCTAGGGAGGCGTCTTCATGCTGACGATTTACGGCCGCGCAAACTCATCAAACGTGCGCAAAGTGTTGTGGCTCTGCGAGGAGCTTGGACTGGACTATGACCGGCTCGACTATGGTCGTGGTTATAAAAGCGCAAGCGATCCGGACTATCTGAAGCTCAACCCCAATGCTTACGTACCGACGATCGACGATGATGGCTTTGTCTTGTGGGAGTCGAACACGATCGTCCGCTATCTCGCCCAAAAGCATCAGCGGGAAGATATTTTGCCAACCGATCTGCAAAAGCGCGCCATTGTCGAACAGTGGATGGATTGGCTGACCGCAACGCTGACCCCAGCGCTCGCACCCCATTTTCATTGGCACGTTGTGGGCAATGAAAAGTTTGGCGCTCCCGGAGTTCAGGCGGAAGCGCTCGTAACATCAAGCCGGATTTACGGCATTCTCGACAGCCAACTTGCAAAATCAGGCGGATATCTCGCGACCGATCATTTAACGGCCGCCGATTTTGCCATCGGCATCTACATTCATCGTTGGTTTGCCCTGCCGCTTGACCGGCCCGACCTGCCCAATGTCAGCGCCTATTATGACCGTCTCTGCGAACGGCCCGCTTATCAGGAGACCATTGTCAAGATTGGACCCTAGAGCACGCTCACGCCAAGCGGGCTAGAGCCCGCCGCTCCGCGGGGGCGGCGCAACGCACCGGGCCGCAGTCGCGGCCTATCTGATCCACTCGGCGTGAACTCGCTCTAGCTTCTCGCCAAGGGCCTGTCGTCCTCGCGAGACCCCGCAGGGGTTTCGATGACCAGTCCGGCCTCTTTGATAAGCGCCAGATCGTCGGCGGTATCATTGTTGGCGGTGGTCAATAATTTATCACCGTAAAAGATTGAATTGGCGCCCGCGAAGAAGCACAGCAGTTGGGCTTCCTTGTTCAAGGCGCGCCGTCCAGCGGAGAGACGCACCCGCGCCCTGGGCATAATGATGCGCGCCGTTGCGATCATCCGAACCAATTCCACAGGCGCAACAGGCGTTTGTCCTTCGAGCGGCGTGCCCGGAACGGGAACGAGGGCATTGATCGGAACGCTTTCCGGATGCGGGTCAAGCGTCGCGAGTATTTGCAGCATGCGCGCCCGGTCCATCTCCGTTTCGCCCATGCCGATAATACCGCCAGTGCACAGGGTGATCCCAGCGCCGCGCACCCGCTTCAGGGTGTCGAGACGGTCTTGAAAGGTCCGCGTCGTGACGATTTCGCTGTAAAATTCCGGCGACGTATCCAGATTATGATTATAGGCCGTCAGTCCTGCGTCCGCGAGCCGCCCGGCCTGCTCCTCAGTCAACATGCCCAGCGTGCAGCAGGCCTCCATCCCGAGCGCGCGCACGCCCCGAACCATCTCGATGACCTGATCGAAGGCGTCCCCGTCGCGAATCTCGCGCCACGCCGCCCCCATGCAAAAACGGGTTGCACCTGCCCGCTGTGCCAGCCTCGCTTTGTCGAGCACGTCGCCAACATCCATCAATGCATTATTCTCAAGCGCGGTCTCTTTGCGATAATGAGCAGACTGCGGACAATATTTGCAATCCTCGGGACATAATCCAGTCTTGATACTCAGCAAGCTTGCAAGTTGAACCGTATTATCCTTGTGGTAGGCGCGATGCAGCGTTTGCGCCCGGTACAAGAGGTCCATCAGCGGCGACTGCAGAATGGTGAGAATCTCGCCGCTCTGCCAGTCGGTCCGAATGTCCTGGGCACCGGAAACTTGGCAATTTTCGCTCTTGGCGTCGTTCGTCTCTGACAAGGTAAGCCTATGTTTTCTTTGCTGTTTCGGCGCACGCTCACATTGGCGGTTTTTGCTTTTGCGGCGCCTGTCCTGTAATACAAGATCATGGATCGGACCGAAAGAGCTTATTCCGCGCACCTCTCAGAGCGCCACGACAACGGACTGCTTCGCACGCTCCATCCCGTCCAGACACCGGCGGCCCGAGAGTTGGTTGTGGATGGCCGGCGCTATATTAATTTTGCCAGCAATAATTATTTGGCGTTGACACATCATCCCGCCCTAATCGCGCAGAGCCGTGACTGGGCGGAAAGATATGGAGCCGGATCGGGCGCCTCCCGCCTTGTCACCGGCAATCTTGATCTCTTCGATGCAATCGAAGCCAAAGTTGCGGCATTAAAAGGCACAGCCGCCGCCCTCATCATGGCGTCCGGGTTTCAAGCCAACGCCAGCGTTCTTCAAGCCCTGCTCGACAAAAAAATTCTGGGTGCCGAGCCGCTTGTCTTCGCCGACAGGCTCAACCATGCCAGCATGCATTTCGGCTGTGCCGCTGCCGGCGTCCGGCAAATCCGCTACCGCCACTGCGACATGGACCACCTCAAATCTTTATTGGACACGAACGGCAACAAGGATCAGCCTCGTTTCATTCTCACCGAGAGCGTCTTCAGCATGGATGGCGACGTCGCTCCGATCGGCGGCATTGCGGCACTGGCAGCGGCGTATGACTGCACACTTATTTGCGATGATGCGCACGCGACGGGCATTTTGGGCGAACAAGGATGCGGTCTGAGCAGCGGCGCCGATATCGTCATTGGCACATTTTCAAAAGCTCTCGGCAGCTTTGGCGCCTATGTGGCCTGCAGCGGGATCGTGAAAAACTATCTGATCAATTGTTGCGGTGGTCTGATTTATTCCACGGCCCTGCCGCCGCCGGTTCTCGGCGCCATTGACGCTGCCTTGGATCTCCTGCCGAACCTTGATGCCGAAAGAGAGATTACGGCACAGCACGCGCAAATGTTTCGCACGGAAATCCAGTCCCTCGGTTTCGAAACCTGGTCATCCACGACACAAATCGTTCCCGTCATCTTGGGAACAGCACACGCTGCCGAAAGCCTCAGCGCCGAGCTTCGCGAGAACGGCTTCTGGTCGACGCCAATCCGTCCGCCAACGGTGCCAGCGGATACGGCCCGCCTGCGCATAACGTTTACGGCGGCCCACACCGACACCGATGTTCAGCGCCTGATCGCGGTCCTCAAGGGCTGGCGTAAGACCAGCGACGCGCCGCGCGAGCAAAGCACACGCCAAATCACTGCCCAACCCTAAATGATGCACCGGCCGAACCACCAGGCAGACACCTAATGCACTATGTTTTCGTTCATGGCTGGGGATTTCATAATGGGATTTGGTCATCTCTTATCGAGTCGTTGCGGCCGGAAAAGGTGAGTTTTATCGATCTCGGATTCGTGCGCGGCGGCCCTCCCCCGGCGGCGGACATCCCATCGGATGCAATCTGTGTCGGCCATTCTCTTGGCGTTCTCTGGTTATTGAAACAAACTTTACCGCCAATGAAAGCGCTGATCAGCGTCTGTGGATTCGATTGTTTTTTTGCCCATGCCGACCCCAAAATCCTGCGCACCATGCGAGCCGGATTGGCGCGAAATCCGGAAGCGCAATTACGTTCATTTTGGACCGCCTGTGGCGCAGAGCCCTTTTGTACGGCGGATCAATTTGTGCTTCCGGCATTGGCCGAGGGGCTCACCTGGCTGGAGACATGGGACGCAAGAGAGGCGCATCGCGCACTCACCTGCCCCCGCCTTGCACTTGCTGCGGCGGACGATCTCGTCGTGCGACAGCCCATGTGTGAGGTGGTATGGTCCGGCGAGACCCTCGTTTGGTCGGACCATGGCGGACATCTATTGCCAGCCGCCAGACCCGATTGGTGTGCCCAACACATAAAAACTTTTGCCGATGACCTCTGAGCAAAATCTGGCGATCGCCGCGCGATTTGGCCGCCAGTCAAATACCTATGACGCCGACGCCTCGTTGCAACAGCGTATCGCCCTGCGCTTGTCAGGCTATTTGCCAAAATCAACCGGGCCGGATTGCCTCGAAATCGGATGCGGAACGGGGTTCTTTACCAAGCACCTTCTCGACCGCTATCCGGCCGGACAGTTTCTGATCACGGATCTTTCCAGCAATATGCTGGCCGCCTGCCAGGACCGTTTTCCGCAAAGCGAGAGAGTTCAGTATGCCATCATGGATGGTGAAACGCCTGACGCGCGCAAGCACTTCGATCTCATTGCCGTGAGCATGGCGCTGCAATGGCTCTCATGCCCCGTGCGCGCACTCAACAAGCTGCAAACCCTCCTCAAACCGGGCGGCCATCTCATTTATTCGACAATCGGTCCCGGCAGTTTCCCCGAATGGCGGGCGACCTTCGAAGCGCTTGGTCTCACACCCGGACTTCGCCGCGCTCCAGACCTGCCAGGCTTGCCGGGTTTGATAGACGAGGAGCATATCGCGCTCGACTTTGGCTCCGCCCATGGTTTTCTCACCCATCTCAAGGCCATTGGCGCCTCGCATCCGAGTGCGGGCTATTCCCCCCTGTCCGCCGGTCATCTCCGTGCCGCTTTGCGCCTCCAAGACGCAAACCATGGCGGGCGCGTGACGTGGCACATTGTTTATGGCCGCCTTATACCAATGAAAATTATGATTGATTCATAATTTCCTTTGGCAAGCGCGACTGCGCGTCGCGCCCTATGGCGCGTGAGCCTGCGTGGCGCTTGAACGCCCATCGGTCATTCCCAATGACCGATGGCATTTACGTCATAAGCCCTGCGAAGCAAGAGCATCCAGGCCTGCGAACAATCCCTCATAGGCGCGGCGCAGCTCCTGCCCGGTGATGCAATAGGGCGGCATGAGATAGATCACCGGACCGAGGGGCCGGATATTCAAGCCATGCGCCAAATACCAATCCTTGAGAAAGAGGCTCGCCTCGGATTTATACCCGCCCTCTCCGTCCGCCAAATTACAGGCCAATATGGTCCCGAGCACTCGGGAGCGGGTGATCTCTCTGCGCTTTTTCAACTCCGGCAAAATGGCGCGGTGCTGCTGCTCGATCCTTTTGATCCGGTCAAACGTCTGTTCTTTCTCAAAGAGAGCAAGGGATCGAACGGCCACCGCCGACGCCAACGGATTGGCGGTAAAACTATGCCCGTGAGCAAAGGCTTTGGCGAAGCTCTCATCCAAAAAGGCCGAATAAATACGCTCGCTCGCGACGGTTGCCGCAAGTGGCAGATAGCCGCCGGTCAAGCCTTTGGAGAGGCACATAAGATCCGGCGTAACGCCTGCATGCTCTGAGGCAAACAGGGGGCCTGTCCGCCCGAAGCCCGTCGCCACCTCATCGAATATAATAAGAATATCTTCCTGCCGCGCGGCGTCGCAAACGCCACGAAGAAATTCCGGCCGGCAGATGCGGAAACCGCCCGCGCCTTGCATCATCGGCTCGATAATAAGCGCCGCGATCCGGCCACGCTCCGCCTGCAGCACAGTTTTCAGAGCCGTTAACGCGGCGTCCTCCCGGCGTTCGGCCTCTTCGTCTCCGTCCCATGTCTCGGCAAAAGGCACGGTTTTTACGGCACAC
The DNA here is from genome assembly GCA_008974985.1 of bacterium MnTg02. Classification (GTDB taxonomy): domain Bacteria; phylum Pseudomonadota; class Alphaproteobacteria; order Rhizobiales; family BFAS01; genus MnTg02. Next base: position 9,970 of record BFAS01000182.1, on the reverse strand, counting down.
ATCAAATCCGTGAACAGGTTGAAGAAGCCGCTCCCCGTCCCGACGGACATGGCGCCAAGCGTATCGCCATGATAGCCGCCTTCAAAGGAGACAAAAATATTGCGCCCCTCTTCCCCCCTATTCCGCCAATATTGGTACGCGAGCTTCAGCGCCACTTCCACTGCCGTGGACCCATTGTCCGAGTAAAACACCCGGGCGAGACGCTCATTCGGTTGACCCTGAGGCACAGCCTTGACGAGCGCTTCGGCCAACTCCACCGCGGGAGCATGGGTAAAGCCGGCAAACATAATGTGCGGCAACCGTTCCGCTTGCGCGGCGAGCGCCTCATTAAGCTCGCAATGGGAATGCCCATGCAGACACGTCCACCAAGAGGATATGAGATCGAGAATTTCACGTCCTTCGACATCGAACAGAGACGCGTTCTTGGCCCGGTCAATGGCGATCGGGTCCGGCTCAACCCCATGCTGCGTATAGGGATGCCACGTATAAGCCCGGTCGCGTTCGATAATCTTATTCACGCAGGCCACATGAAAAACTGTTCAAGATCATGCTCAGGTTGAACGGCCAGAAGCGCCTGCTTGTTCAGCGGATCAAGCGGTGGAATCTCCGCCAGTACCCTGACACCGCCATACTCCTCGAGAGCGTCGCGATTGTGAGGCAAACTTGGACCATTCATGACGATACAGGCGACCGGAATATCACGGGATTTAAGGGCTTCAAGCGACAGCAAGGTATGATTGATGGTTCCGAGGCTACTCCGGCAGACAAGCACGACGGAGTAATTAAGCGCGTCCATCAGGTCGATCATAAAGGCATGGTCGTTGAGCGGAACCATGACACCGCCGGCTCCTTCCACGATCAAGGGCCGCTCCACTTCAGGAGGCACAAATTTGTCCATGCTGATGTCCACACCAGCGCGGCGCGCGGCTTCGTGTGGTGACAGGGGCTCCGGGAGTTCATACACGGATGGTAGGATATCTCCCGGCTCACAGTCCGTCAGGGTACGGATTAGCGACGCATCCATTCCTTCCATGGTCCCTGTTTGCACTGGTTTCCAATAGCAAGCGCCGAGATGGAGCATAAGCCAGGCCGAGACCACCGTCTTGCCAACATTTGTATCCGTTCCGGTGACAAAGAGTTCCATTATCCCTCCAACGTTCATGGATGGACCAAAGGGACCATTTGTCAATTTATCTCCAGATCTTTCACACGACTATTCTGTTGGTATTGGTTCATTAGCGCTCTGCGTTCTTGCAAACTTTGTGCATATCAACGAATTAGGATTTGTGCCTTTATCAGCGTCGGCTCATAAAAAGTTAAGGAGGAACAAGCATGGGCAACGTACGGTCGCATTTTTTCAATCTCAACGATCCGGATAGCGGCATCAAAAGGGAACTCGCTCCCGGCATCTCGACCCGCATTTTCCCCGGCGATCAGGCCATGCTCTCGATCGTAACAATGGCGCCGAACGCCGAAGGAACGATCCACCATCATCCTGAGGAACAATGGGGCATTGTCTTGGAAGGAACGGCGCTGCGTGTTCAAGATGGCGAAGAGATCCAGGTGAAAAAGGGCGATTTTTGGCGCACCCCCGGAAATGTCCCCCATACAATACGCGCGGGACCCTCCGGCGCCGTCGTGCTCGATGTCTTTAGTCCGCCCAGAGAAGCCTATAAAAAAGCTGGCTCCGGCTTTGCCTCAGAAGACCAAAGCTAAATTTTCTGCGTTCCACCCTTCAATCGCCATCGGAGTACGTAATTTTATGCCGCTATTCAGACGCCAAAATTCATTTACAAAACTCGACGCCTCCGTGCTCGCGGCGTGGCAAAAAATTCCTGCGGCGGTCGCGTCCGATTGCATGAACCGGGCGCAGACCATGTCGGCGGCAATGAAACCTCTGACCCCAGGCATGAAAATATGTGCCCAGGCGCGCACGGTTGCCTGCATGGTCGGTGACAATAGCGCCATTCATGCTGTCATGCGGATTGTCGAGCCGGGTGAGGCCTTGGTGATCGATGGCGGTGGCTATGCCGACGCAGCTCTCTGGGGCGGTCTTCTCACGGAGGCGGCAATTTCCCGAGGCGTTTCGGGCATTGTCATGGACGGCGCCTCGCGCGATGCCGCCGAAATCCGCGAACTGAAATTTCCTTGTTTCACAACCTCTATTGTTCCTGCCGGACCGCATAAGGGATTTGGCGGCACGATCGATGGCCCTGTGTCCTGCGCGGGATGTTGTGTCCAGAGCGGTGATCTGGTTCTGGCGGATGATGATGGCGTCGCCATCGTCCCGCTCGCTGAGCAAAAGGACATACTCAAAGCATCACAAGACAAACTCGCCGAAGAAGCACAAGCGATTGAAGATTTAAAATCAGGACACATGCTGGCCGACCGGCTCGGCATTCCCGAACCAACTCTCGTGCCATAGAGCCCGCTACAGGCGGCTCGAAATATTCTTAAATTTGCACCGTCTCAACCAGGTTCAGGATCGGCAAATTTGATCCGGGACAATGTTTGTTGGACCGCCGCGCAATGTTTCGGGCCCTCCAGTGTCAGAATATGAACATCGACGCGGGTGACAAAAAGAGAATTGCCTGCCCGCGTGACTTCGCCCCGGGCCTCAAGCCACTCACCCTTCGCCGGCATCAGAAAATTGATTTTATATTCAACGGTAACCACTTCGCTGTTGGCCGACATGAGCGACAAGGCTGCATAACCGCCCGCGCTATCGGCAATAGCACCAATGACAGCACCGTGGAAAAAGCCGTGCTGTTGCGAGACCTGGTCCGAAAACGGGCATCGGATAATGACGCGCCCTGCCGCAATCAGGGCCAGCTCCGCGCCGATTGTCTTCAAAAATCCTTGTTTCGTGAAGCTTGCGCGCACGACGGCATCAAAATCAGGATTTGCAGGTGTCAGTACTGGCATGCTTCCATCGTAACGTGACTCGCGGCTCTCATGCCAGAGACAAGCTTGGTAAAAATTGTTTGCACCGGCGACCCCATCAGGACAGCAGCAATAGACCTTGAGCGCAAGCCAAATTGCCGAGAGTGCTTCCGGAAAAGTGGAAACCGGTTTTCCGATTAAGTTGCACGGTAAAATAAAGACAGTGCTTCCGGAAAAGTGGAAGCCGGTTTTCCGATAAGAAGCACGACAAAATAAAGACAGTGCTTCCGGAAAAGTGGAAACCGGTTTTCCGATTAAGTTGCACGGCAAAATAAAGACAGTGCTTCCGGAAAAGTGGAAACCGGTTTTCCGATTAAGTTGCACGGCAAAATAAAGACAGTGCTTCCGGAAGAGTGGAAGCCGGTTTTCCGATTAAGAAGCACGGCGAAATAAAGACAGTGCTTCCGGAAGAGTGGAAGCCGAGTTTCCGATTAAGTTGCACGGTCAAACAAACAGTTAGGGTCTGATTTTGAGTCTATCAAAATCGAAAAGACCCTAGGCGTCATAGCTCCGCTCGTCGGCAATGACCAAACCGTCATTCGGCAATGCGTCTTCCGTAACAAAGGCAACACTGCCACTCATTTTGGTCACGTCTTGAAGCGTCTTTTCAAGCGCCTCTTGAAGCGAGCTGTCATGCGCGCTCGTGGCGCAAAGCAATTTCATTTCGTCGCGTTCATCCTTGCGCGTCACGACCAGGCGCATGCGCGAAATCTCCGGATGGCGCTTATTGATATCCGCGATTTGCTCAGGGTGAACGAACATGCCTTTTATCTTGGTTGTCTGATCGGCGCGTCCCATCCAACCCTTGATGCGCATATTTGTCCGCCCGCACGGGCTTTTACCCGGCAGGATCGCGGACAGATCTCCGCTCGCCAACCGGATCATGGGGTAGGCCCGGTTAAAAGTCGTGACGACCACCTCGCCTACTTCACCCTCTGGCACCCTATCTCCGGTTCCCGGCCGCACAATTTCAACGATGACCCCTTCATCGACGATCATGCCCTCACAGGCTTCCGACTCATACGCGATAACGCCGAGATCCGCCGTCGCATAAGCTTGATATACGGATATGCCGCGCTCGGCATAGTCCTGGCGGAGCGAGGGAAAGAGCGCGCCGCCCGAAACAAGGGCCTTGGTGAAAGAAGATGCGTCCGCACCCATCTCAGCCGCTTGGTCTAACAAAATTTTCAAAAAGTCCGGAACCCCCACATATCCCACCGGCTGGAGATGAGCGATGGCGGCGACCTGTTGCTCACTATTGCCGGTGCCTGCCGGAACAACAGTGCAGCCAAGGGCGCGCAGTCCAGCATCGAGGATCCAGCCACCTGGGGTTAGATGATAAGAGAAACTGTTATGAACGACGTCTCCGGCGCGAAACCCGGCCGCGAATAGCGCCCGTGCGCAGCGCCAAAAATCGGCGCCCTCACCTTCGGGCTCGTAAATTGGCCCGGGACTTTCGAACAAGCGTGCGAAACTTTCATTGCCGCGTGTCTCGAAGCCACCAAGCGGCGGCTGTTTCTTCTGGCTTTCGCTGAGTTGCGATTTTCTCAAGACCGGCAATTGCGCGAGCGCTTCACGGCTCTTTATTTCCGCGGGATTGATGCCGGCCAAATGGTCCGCCCAACCCGGCCCCTTATCCACGGCGCGGCGGATAAGATCAGGCAGTAAGGAGAATTGCGAGGCTTCGCGAACCTCAGGCTCTCGCGTTTCCAGACTGTCAAAATAGTCCGTCATTATTGGCGGCAACTCCCCCACGCGCACCGTTAATCCGCACGATCCTGGCCCAAACAAGCGCCGACACGCTCGTGGCTACGCCAGCCAGCGCTTGCGCCGTTTATAGTGCTTCACATCCCGAAACGATTTGCGGTTACCGCCAGAACCGCCAAGGTAGAACTCCTTGACGTCCTCATTCTCGCGGAGTGTCGCGGCCTCGCCATCGAGCACGACGCGGCCATTTTCAAGAATGTATCCAAACTGCGCGTAGCGGAGCGCCATATTTACATTCTGCTCGGCGAGAAGAACACTCACCCCCTGCTCCTCATTGAGACGTTTCGTAATTTCAAAAATTTCCTCAACGAGTTGGGGTGCCAGCCCCATCGACGGCTCATCGAGCAGCATCATTTTGGGCCGTGACATGAGGGCCCGGCCGATCGCGCACATTTGTTGCTCGCCGCCGGATATATAGCCCGCCAAACTTGTACGGCGCTCCTTGAGACGAGGGAAATAGCCATAGACCATCTCGATATCCGAACGCACACCCTTCCTATCCGATCCTCGCGTATAAGCGCCCGTGAGGAGATTTTCCTCAACCGTCAAATGCTCAAAACAATGCCGGCCCTCCATCACCTGAATACAGCCGCGCTTGACAAGATCATTAGGACTCAACGCGTGAACTTCCGCTCCTTCGAAATTGATGGAGCCCTTCGTGACTTCGCCCCGCTCTGCGTTCAGGAGGTTCGATATGGCTTTCAATGTTGTCGTCTTGCCTGCGCCATTTGCCCCAAGGAGCGCAACTATTCCACCCTTCGGTACATCGAGTGATACGCCCTTCAGAACCAAAATCACGTGGTTGTAAATAACCTCGATATTGTTGACGGAAAGGATAGGTGGCGGCGTTTCCGCCGCCACTTCTGAAGTTTCAGTCTTTTCGACTGATTGATCCATGAACGCCGACTCCGCTATGAGCAGTCGCGAGGTTTGATGTTGTTTTCCTTGGCGTACTTCTCGGAGTCCTCCTTGATGAGCGCGCCGACGACTTCACGGTCCGGCTCATAGAACTTCGAGATGATCGACCATTTCTTGCCGTCCCACCTTTGAACGGCGACAAGGCCTGGCCCTTCGTGGTTCTCACAGGTGATTTTCACCGGATAGGTGAATCCCTCCATGCCGAGTTCCTTCAACCTCTCGGCCGTGACCTCCAATGTTTCAAGGCCGTCACGCATCATCTCGCCTGTCACTTCCTTCTTGCCGTGAATTTTCATCGCGTTGCGGACAGCTTCCGAAGCATACATGGCGGCGGCCATACCGCGATTGTAAAGCACTTCGCCGACGCGGGCCTTGAAGGCCGAATCGGTGGCTTTTCCACTGTCATAGACGTATTTGATAATGTCCTTGTGCACCTGGAAACCAGCGCCGGGCTGATGAAATGCGCCGGAGAGATAACCTGTCGCGGCAGCGCCGGCCGGCTTCACGTCATTCTCCGAACCCGACCACCAAACGCCGATGAAGTGATCCATCGGGTAGCGGATCGAGGCGGCTTCCTTGATCGCCACCTGGTTCATCACGCCCCAGCCCCACATCAAGATCCAATCGGGTTTGTCGCGGCGGATCTGCAGCCAGGTCGATTTCTGTTCTTGACCCGGATGATCGACGGCCAGTCCGCGATAGGTGAAACCATGCTTCTCGGCCAGTTTCTCAAGCGTACGGATCGGTTCCTTGCCATAGGCGGAGTTGTGATAGACGAGAAAGATCTTTTTACCCTTGAGCTTGTCCATCCCGCCTTCTTGTTCGCCGATATATTTGACGAGAGCGGATGCCTGGCTCCAATAGGTCGCTGGAAAATTGAAGATCCATTTGAAGATCTTGCCATTTGCGGCGGATGTGCGGCCATAGCCCATCGAGTGAATCGGAATTTTGTCAACAGAGGCTTTGGGGATCAGCTGATAGGTAATACCCGTGGAGAGCGGCTGATAAATGATCGCGCCGTTTCCTACTCCCTTCGTCTTCTCATAACACTCAACGCCTTGTTTGGTGTTGTAGGCGGTCTCGCAAGGAACGACCTTGATCTTAACACCGTTGATCCCGCCGTCGCGCTCGTTGAGAAGGGTCCAGTAGTCTGTCCAGCCATTGGCAAACGGTATGCCGTTCGGCGCATAGGGGCCGGTCCGGTAATCCATGGACGGAATGGTAAGCTCGTAGGCCGCGGCCATACCCACCATGGATGCGAGTGCAAGTACCGCCAGCGGTACTGTTCGAATACTCCTGCCAATATGCATTTTCCTGTTCCTCCCTTTGATTAAGCCTTACGTAATCGGAACATTTTTTGACAAATGTTTGTTGTTTTCTTTGCCGCCGGATTCAGTGCGGAAACGGCCATAAGCGGAGTTTCTCCTTTGCAATCTGCCACAGCCGCGCGAGGCCCTGCGGTTCGGCAATTAGAAAGCTTATAATGAGCACACCCATCGTCATGATCTCAATATGTTTGGCAAAGACAGCCGTCATTGCGAAACCATCAACGAGCATATTTTTCAACAATATCGGCATCAAGACAATAAAAGCCGCTCCGAGAAAGGACCCGAGAATTGAGCCGAGACCGCCAATGATAATCATGAAGAGAACTTGAAACGACTGATCGATGCCGAACGTCTCACCGGATTCCGCCGCCCCCAGCCAAATCGCGAACATCAGCGCCCCCGCGACACCGATATAAAATGAGCTTACGCCGAATGCGAGAAGCTTGGTCCGGAGCGGCCGGATGCCTATCAGTTCAGCCGCTATATCCATGTCCCGAATGGCCATCCACGAGCGGCCTATATGGCCACGCACGATATTCTTGGCGACAATTGCGAAAACGCAGACGATCGAGAGCGTGACAAGATATTCGACGGCCGGGCGTGCTTCAGCACCTGTGACGCGGAAACCGAAAAGATCGCGGGACGGAACACTGATTTGGCCCGTCGCATTATAATTGTAAAACCAGGGCACCTTATAGAAGAGCCAAATAATGAAAAACTGTGCTGCCAACGTTGCGACCGCCAAGTAGAATCCTTTGATGCGCAGGCTCGGCAAACCAAATAATGTGCCGACCGCGGCGGCGGCGGCACCGGATAGCAGAAACACCACGATCAAATTCAATTCCGGAAACGCCGTTGTAAACTTATAGCTCGCATAAGCGCCGACTGCGAGAAACGCCCCTGTTCCAAGCGATAATTGCCCGCAATATCCCGTCAGAATATTCAATCCAATGGCTGCGAGCGCGTAGATCAAGAACGGGAGCAATATGGCATTGGCCCAATAATCATCGATGAACCAAGGAACGCCAAAAAAGGCGACTGCGATCACGCCCCAGATGAAAACCCGGTCTTGGAAAATTGGAAAGACAGCTTGATCAGCGTCGTAGCTTGTCTTGAACTGACCGGTTTCGCGATAAAACATAAGGCTAGGCTCTCCCTACACGCGTTCAATTATTTTTTCGCCGAACAGCCCTTGTGGACGAAACAGCAGAAAGATCAGCGCGAGCATATATGCAAACCAGTTTTCTATCGCCCCGCCAATATAGGGACCGGCATAAATCTCGGCCCATTTTTCCCCCACTCCGATAATCAGTCCGCCGATAATGGCACCGGGTATTGACGTAAATCCACCAAGCATAAGAACCGGCAAAGCCTTCAGCGCAATCAGCGAAAGGGAGAATTGAATGCCTGATTTCGCGCCCCACATCACACCGGCAACAAGGGCGACGATACCTGAGACGGACCAGACGATGACCCAGATCGTCCGCAGCGAAATGCCAACAGACAGTGCCGCCTGGTGATCGTCGGCGACGGCGCGCAGTGCCCGGCCAATGCGTGTCTTATGGAAGAAAATGGCCAGCACCGTAACCAGCAGTACGGCGGTAACCGCGGCAACCATTTCGATTTTCTCGACATAGAGATCGTAATTGTCCAAGAGCCAGTCATTGGCTCCTTGCGGCAGTCCTAAGTCGAGCACTTTAACGTCGGACCCCCAAATGAGGTCACCGGCGCCCTCCAGAACATAGGCGAGACCGAGCGTCGCCATGAAGAGTATAATATGCTCTTGATTGACCAGGTGGCGCAGAATCAGGCGTTCAATAAGAACGGCAAGCAAAATCATCACCAGGATCGTGATGATGATCGCGAGCCAGGCCGGCAATGCCCAATCCGGATTGTTGGTATGTACAAATGGCACGGTGCCCTGGAGCAACCCGACCAGCGTCAGAGCGGCGAAAAGCGCCATAACGCCCTGGGCAAAATTAAAGACGCCAGACGCCTTGAAGATAAGGACGAAACCTAGAGCGACGAGGGAATACATGACCCCGGCCAAGAGGCCGGCAATTGTCGCTTCGAGGAAAAACATCATTGCCTAATCAACCTCCGAGCGCCCGTTTTCCCCGCACGATAGAACTGCCCTAGAGTGCTTCCGGAAAAGCGGGAACCGGTTTTCCGATATGAAGCACGGTAAATCAAAAAGTTCGGGTCTGATTTTGAGTCTATCAAAATCGAAAAAACCCTAGTCATGGGAAACTCCCAAATAGGCATCTATGACGGTCTGGTTGGATTGCACCTCGTCCGGCGTGCCGTCAGCGATCAACTCACCATGATCGAGTACAACCACCCTGTCGGACAGGTCCATGACAACACTCATATCGTGCTCGATAAGCGCGATAGTGGTACCAAACTGATCATTCATGTCGATGATAAAGCGGGACATATCCTTCTTTTCCTCAAGGTTCATCCCAGCCATAGGTTCATCCAGCAACAACAACTCGGGCTCCATCGCCAATGCTCTGCCGAGTTCAACGCGTTTTTGCAAACCATAGGGCAAACGTCCCACAGGCGTTTTCCGGATGTGCTCGATCTCCAGAAATTTGATGATCTCTTCAACCTTATGGCGGTGAGCGAGTTCCTCTGTCTTGGCCGCTCCCCAGTACAGCGCTTGCCAGAACAGCCCGCGGCGCATCCTGAGCGTCCGGCCCGACATGATGTTGTCCAAGGTGGTCATTCCCTTGAACAGCGCAACGTTTTGAAATGTCCGCGCAATACCATGACTGGCGGCGAAATAGGGGCGCATTTGGTGATGCTTATCGCCAAGGTAAGTGATGGCGCCTTTTTGCGGCGTATAAAAACCATTGATGACGTTCAGCATCGACGTTTTGCCAGCCCCATTCGGCCCAATGATGGCCCGGATCTCACCCTTGCGAATATCGAAACTGACATCAAGGATGGCGCGAATGCCGCCAAACGACAAAGACACATTCTCAACGCTTAAAATAACTTCGCTGGAAACA
>BFAS01000181.1 GCA_008974985.1 bacterium MnTg02 | reverse complement strand
GGCTCTTATGGGGCAAATGTCCGGTGCAGCCGGGGATGCGGCCGCCAAAGAAGGCGCCCGCACCGTTCCTGGCCGTGAGCATGGCGGCAACTGCGATATCAAGAACCTTTCCCGGGGCTCCAAGGTTTATTTCCCGGTCTATGTGAAAGGCGCCGGCCTGTCGATGGGCGATATTCATTGGTCGCAGGGTGATGGCGAAATCACCTTCTGCGGCGCCATCGAGATGGCCGGTTGGATTGATATCAGCGTGGATATCATCAAGGGCGGTATTGAAAAATACGGCATCACCAACCCGATCTTCCAGCCGAGCCCGGTCGAGCCAAACTACTCGAATTATCTGATTTTCGAGGGTGTCTCGGTCGACGAGCATACGGGCGATCAACACTATCTGGATGCCACCATTGCCTATCGCCGGGCGTGCTTGAACGCCGTCGAATATTTGAAGAAGTTCGGATATACGGGCGAGCAAGCCTATATGATCCTCGGAACCGCACCCGTCGAGGGACGCATCAGCGGCATCGTCGATATTCCGAACGCCTGCTGCACGGTCGCCATTCCGACAGACATATTCGACTTCGATATCCGGCCAAACAAATCCGGCCCCTCGCAGTCGATCCCAACAGGCATCGATGCGGCAGAATGCACTTAATCAAGCCACGTAGAGCCGGCGGACCCCGCTTTGGGGTCCGCCAATCTTCTACGGGTGGCATTTCCGAGGTTGGCGAAACCAACTCTCTGGGGCGCGTTGCAATCGGCGAACGCACAAGACGTCACGTGCGACAGATTCAGAGGACAAGATTATGTTATTAGGATTAGCGTTGCTCTACGTCGGAGCCGTTCTCTTTTTGAACGGCCTTTGGCTCATGGGTCACATCGACGATCGCGAGATCGCGGTGATCAACATTTTCGTTGGTGGCCTCACCTTGCTGATTTCGCTCTTTCTTGCCTTCGGACCAGGGGCCGACGCAGGTTCCATCAAAGCGGCAGGTCTTACGCTTCTCTTCACCTTTACGTACCTTTGGGTGGCTTACAACCGTTTCCACGATGTCGATGGCCGTGGGCTTGGCTGGTTTAGCCTGTTCGTCGCTATCACGGTCGTCCCTGTGGCGTTTGATACGCTCGTTGGCGCAACATCGACTTGGGATGTGTGGTTCGGTCTGTGCTGGGCAGCCTGGGCGGTTCTCTGGTTTATGTTTTTCCTCCTCCTCGCCCTCGGCAAACCGATTGCCAAAGTAACGGGCGCAGTAGCCAGCATTCAGGGCGTGCTAACGGGTTGGCTCCCAGGTTATCTCTTGCTGGACGGTGTGATGGGGCCGGCGGCCAAGGCTGCCTCAACTGCGGCCGGCGGGGGGTAGTTTTCCGCTTCGGGGCTGGTTCGCATTCTGTGGACCGGTCCTGTTCCGAAGACCCCTCCAGCGATGGAGCAGCACTCTTTGATTGCTTGCAGAATGTGAGGTGATATTGATGCCTTTGTATGAATATAGCTGCGTGAAATGCGGCCCGTTCAGAGATTTCCAAAGAATGAGCCGCTGGTCGGATCCATCCGATTGTCCGGAATGCGGAGACCGGTCAGAGCGAACGGTCAGCTCCCCGCAGATTGCCAACATGGATTCGCATACGCGTATTGCCCATCAACGAAACGAGAAGAGTGCCGATCAGCCAACGGTCATGACTAAGCAATCCCATGATCATGGGGCGTCCGGGCATGGTCACGCGCACGTTCATCCGAGCCGCGCGCATAAACATGGTCCGCCACGACCCTGGATGATTGGGCATTAGATCGGGCTCAGTTGGCCGTCCGGCTACGCTCCCTGGGAGTTCGCGGGATTGTGATTGCGCGGCTTTTTACCCATTTGGCATCTCGGCCTTGAATTGACGGAATTGGGGGGTGCGGCAGGCGTTGGGCTAAAATCTCGGCTGCCGCCAAATTCGCGCTTTGCGGCCGGTAACAAGGATCAAAGTCGATCAATGGTGAAAGCTCTTCTGGCTGTGGGCGCCGGCGGCGCATTCGGTGCCATTGCGCGCTATCTTGTCTCCGTTTCCGCCGTGCACCTTCTTGGACTCAATTTTCCCTATGGCACCCTGGCGGTCAACGTCCTTGGCTCGCTGGTCATGGGTGTTCTCATTGAAACCATGGCGCTTGCCTGGACTGTTTCGACGGAGGCCCGTCTTTTCATGGTTGTTGGTTTTCTCGGCGCCTTCACCACTTTCTCGACCTTCTCGCTGGATTTCGCCGTGCTCTACGAGCGCGGGCGCCTCGATCTTTGCGCGCTATATCTTTCGCTGTCGGTACTCTTATCGATTGGAGCGCTTTTCCTAGGGCTCTTTATCGTCCGGGGATTGCTGGCGCCAAACCTATAAGAACGCCATAGGGCAGCTAGAGCATATTAGGTGAACTGGAGTTCATCGAATATGCTCTAGTTCCTTGTTTTTACGCATTCTCCAGGCGGAAAACCGCACACATCCCCGCCTTTGCGGAGACATGATTTTCCTGAAAATGATCTAGAAAGGGCTGAACTTCTCGAGTAGGCATACAAGGTCAGTCTGCCTGTTCATGCCCACCTTCGAATGTTTCCGACGGTCCCCGGCCTCATCCCCGAGTCGGCAGCGGTCCGATTACAGATTGAGCACAATGTCCGCATTGGGTCTTGCGAGCGCTCGGTGGGACTGTCTGCACTACCGTCAGCTCCGGAAAGAAAAATCTGCGTTCGGCACTGGCGCTCCGTGCCAGGAATGGAAAAGAGTGATGTTCAAGATTACATCGGATGCACGAAAAGAAGTGTCGTGAACAACTCTTCAAATCTATGATGAAGAGCTTTCTTGCGACGATGTCGCCCCTGAGCTTTTCTCACTTTGCCCATTTGTCAACGATTTCGTCTTCATACGGGCTTTGACTTCGTCCGGCGTGGCCATGGCAGCTGTCGGGTTTTCTGTCCGTCTCAACGTGCCGTCGAACACAGCGCCCATTTCAATACCGATCCCTTGATGGAATATGTCCGCCTGCACATTGGCTGTCGATTGCAACCTGACCTTGTCGCCATGGATCGAACCGATGACGCGGCCGAGCACCACAACTTCATTTGCGACGATAGCGCCTTTGATATCGCCATTTTCGCCGACCACCAGAGATGCGCAGTGCATATCGCCCTGAATATCCCCGTCCAAAGTGACTTTACCCTTGGAAATCACATCGCCGATAATGGTGAGATCAGCGCTGATAATCGTTGCCCCAACGTTTGATGGATCAGGTATCGAAGTCGACATTGGCCGGGGCATACTGCGCGGCTTTGGCTCCGAAGGTCTCGCGGCTGCCTTCGCCTGTGCGGGGCTTGGGGCTCTTGGCGGTTGACCAAGGGTGGTACCACTTTTCTCATCTGGCTTCTTAAACATATGATTACGCTTTCAGATTTATACGCAAAACGGTGTTACACAACATGGCCGTGATGGAAGGCCATACTGACGATGTTCTGCCCTCTAGACCACAAATAGCCTATGCAGAATTCGATTTTTCCCCGAGGCTGTTGAAAAAGTCTGAGCGCGACAATCCATGCCCCGCGTTCTAGAATAACATTCTTTAGGATGACTTCGGCAGGGACGCGTTCCGATATGTGTCATCCTGAGGAATCGGTTTCGTATCACTTGATTTCCTCGATGTAATAATCAGGGCACACTTTCCCGGTCATGCTATCGCCATTCCCCTGGAACGACTGCTTGTAGAGACCGTTCTCCGGAATGACCGCTGTGGGTCAACTACGGTCCTTTCAGCCTGCTGACCGACGAGTCCGTTGACCATCCCTGAACAGACGAAAACCTGGAGAAAGCAGACGTCGACATCATTATGTCGGCTAAGGGCCGGAAAACGGAACACATCGACCGTAATGCCATTGGTCCGTTGAGTGCCATTACCGGACTCTCACCGCTCGTTGACAGCAACCGCAATGTGGCACATCGCGATGCCGGTGTAGGAGCCGTCCACAGCATCACAAGCGGACAATGCTGGAGTTTTCAGTGATATTGTCGTCGTCGGACTTGGCAAACGCCGATGCACATTCCAATATTAAGGCCTTAAACGCCCTCGGCCGCACGTCTCAAGCCTATTCGGATGAGGACGCCCGAGACGCCTTGATGGGTCCAAAGGTTTGTCGTAAGAGACCCGCCGCCGGTCAAGTCGGCGCCGATTGCCGCGATCGAAAGCTTATATTCGAAAAACAGCGCAAAACGTTCGGAAACCCGCACCTCGCACCCCAATATGAACTGCAGCACCGGACCGGCGATTTGATATTCGAACGTCCGCTCTTCGCGGGGCTTTCCCTTGCGCGTGACTTCGACATGGGAAATCGCGACACCGGACCCGAGACCGATATAGGGAATGAACCGCTCACCGAAAATCGGACGGCCAAGCACGCCATTGAGCGTCAGCAAATTGTGGCCATGGGTGAAATCAAGGCGGTCGAACGTCTGGGACAGAGATTCTTCCTCCGGCACGGCAGCGCCGCTGCGCTGGCCGCCTTGGCGAACTTTTTTCTGACGCTCCGCAACGGCTTTGATATGGGTAAAGTCGACCATGGCGCTCAGCCAAATGTGGCCTTGCTGCCTGGCGAGGCCGCGGACTCCATAATAGATCGGCGCCTTGAATGGCTTACCGATCCAGTGCACGCCGTCGAGCCGCATGTCGGTTTGATCCGGCTGCTTCAAGAAAACACTGGACGCCGACGTGTAATTCGCACCCACATAGCCGCCGAACAGCAGGTGATAGAATGGCCGTTCGCGACTCATCGCGGCGCCGATAATATGCGGGGCCCCTAAGATCGCCATGCGGATGAGACTATGGGCGATTTCAAATCGCTGGAGAAAATAAGACGCAGTGCTATGGCTTGATACCGCCAAGTAAATTGTCACCAGCAAGATGAGGAACCAATTTGGATGGGCCTTGCTCAGCAAACCGCGCCGATCGGGTGACAAAATCCGATTGTCCGCCGGCCTCAGGGCGTTGGTACCAGCGGCAGTCTGATCATTTCTGAGGCTGCCTTTTTCGAGGTCCATCACTTAACGCAATGCTCGCCTGACGCCTGAATTTGTAGCTCCACTCAATCTCCAGTTATTGACAACCTTGACGGTCGTGCCGACGTTCACCATGCGGGCCAAGTGAAGTATATGCTGGTTCATCATACGAAAGCAGCCAGATGAGGCGGCCCTGCCAATAGACCTCGCATTGTTGGTGCCATGGATCCGATACAATGTGTCACCAAGGTAGAGTGCTGCCGCGCCTAGCGGATTGCGCAGCCCTCCAGTCATTTTTTTAGGGAGCCAAGGATCACGCTGACGCATTTCGGCGGGTGGGTGCCAGTCTGGCCAATCCGAAATGCGGCTAATTTTCTCAATCCCTGTCCAAGCAAAGCCTTGGCGACCAACCGAAATAGAATACTCATAGGCTCGGCTCCTCGACAGCGTATAATAAAGTTTGCGGGCCTTAGTAACGATGATGACCGTGCCCTTGGGCTCATTGTTTGGGACGGAAATTATCTTAGGGGCTTGCGGTGTAATGTAAGGCCGTCGACCGCCTGACATCATTTCTGGATATTTTCGACGTTGGAAGCGAAATTGCCGTGCTATGGAACGGCGCGTTTCGTCGGGTGACTGAAACACAGGTTGACTATCTGTCCAAACGGCGGCGGATTGCGCGAAGACAGGACACATCAGCGAAACCGATATGAGAGCGAATACGAGCACGCGCAACGACATTTTCAACCTCACAGATCTTCAGATAATAAAATTCGGCCTTAAGTGAAATCCGTCAAGAGCAAACCATCGACTTGCCGCCGGTTTCGAAAGCGGAACGTCCGAATCGGGTCAAAAGTGAGCCTGCTTGCAAGGCCGATTCAGCGATAGCTTATCCCTCAAGAGCAGACCGTCTGAATGACCTTTCAGATAGGCAGAGAAGTGCCAAAAGGCGACGTCACGCCGCCAAGATCAGGGGCGCGTGGCGTTCGTTGCCTGTCAATACCAGCGGTCAACGATTGATGCGGTCTAGTAGAGCAAGGATCTGCCGTCATTTCGAATGCAAGAATGCAGCGATTATCAATCCGACCATCGCTAGTCCCAAGATAGCCTTCCAAAACCTTCCAACAATAAATGCTGGTATCGCGGCGATGGCGTAAGGCCCCCAACCTTCCATTCCCCGCTCGCCGACCAGAAAAGCGAGGGTAACAAAATAAGCGACTACAAGAATTAAAGTGTTCATGCCGGTCCATACCTCACCGGCCGACGATCCTTCTTGCTTCTGAAGTTTTTGCTTCTTAGGCTGCGAATTGGTTGCAGGCTTGTAGTCGGGAACTTGCCCCGAACCACCACAATTCCAGCAAAGGTTCCATTCTTGCTCAGTAGATCGACCACTGCCTCCGCACGCTTGGCACGAGACATCAGTGAAATCTCCGTGACCACTTCCACCGCAACGATAACATGGTTTGAAGGCGCCGTGGCTTCCACCGGTCCCTCCGTATGCAGTGCAAACCGCCATGTCCCCCCGGAGTATTGTCCAGCACCATCGCACCTCAGCTGTTCAGGCTTAATGTCCGAAGTGGGTCCTGGCTGTGTGAAAACTCCGAGAACGACAAATCATGTAGAAATGCGTTCTCAAATTCGTCGACATGCCCCTCGATTATGCTCGCTATATCTCTGGAAGGCGGGTAATGGAGAATCCATTTCTACGGGATATCGCCTCTCGCACATTTTTATACAGCCTGGGTCAATATGAGACCTTTCGACCTTGGTGCTAGATCGACCGCTTACCCCCAACAAGCAGAAGTTTCGGCCGCTTCACGCCAGCATGCGGACCATCTCAGAACCGAAGCGCTCCGGGTTTTTTTAGGAGAATAAGCACAATATTAGGCAACGTTTAAACATGTGGCATTGAAGTTACAAAAAGTTTTAACTTCTATGTATTTTGTGTTGTTGCTTTGAATAAGTATATTATACCCGCAACAATGTTTATAATAGCCCAAATTTAGACTTTTATTAGTTTCAGGGGATTTCCCGCAATGGTCGCTAACGTATTACTGCCGAGTGACGCCAGAACATTCACACCGCAAGCGCAAATCGACAGAACCGCAAGACGACAGCGGCGAAAATCTCCCGCAGCCACGAACGCGCGAAGAAGCCGAAGCCCTGCCGAGCGGCACCAAATTCACAGATCCCGCCGGCAACGTTCAAGTGAGGCCTTAAACGAAAATGAAGCCTGAGAATTTCACCTGGAATGGCAAGCTCTGTTGCGGAGCGAAAACCCGGAAGGGCAAGCCATGCCGATCAATGGCGTTCCCCAACGGCCGCTGTAAACATCATGGCGGCATGTCGTCCGGGCCGAAGTCAATCGAAGGGCGCAAGAGAATTGCCGACGCTCAGAGAAGGCGCTGGGCTCGATGGCGGGAAAGCACTGGAGCGCTTGGCCATGGCGGGCAAACTCATGCCACAAGCCCATAACGAGGGACGAGGGATGACGGCAAAGAAAAAGAGGGTAGGGCGCCCGTCGCTCTATTCGAAGGATCTGGCGGAATTGATCTGCGAACGCATTCTGGAGCGGAACGAAGACGACAACCCGAGAAGCCTTCGCGACGTGTGCCAAGACAACGACATGCCGAGCGAGAAAACAGTCTACAAATGGCTGACTGCTCACGTCGAATTCGCCACCATGTACACACGCGCACGAGAAATGAGGGCGAATATGGTTGCCGACGACACTATAGAGATTGCTGACACCGAGCCCGATCCGCAAAAGGCCAGAGTGAGGATTGATGCCCGCAAATGGTGGGCTGGAAAGACATCACCGAAAAAGTACGGTGACAAAATTCAACAAGAGATTTCTACCGATAATTCACTCGAAGAGCTTTTCAAAGCAGTTGAAGGAACGAGGCGGGTAATTCCGACCCAACGCGCGAAAGCCGAGTGAATTATTACACGACTACGCGAACGCGCGTCATGGGCAGTTACACAGTTGCGCAAGGTTTGAAGCCGATAAAACAAAGAGATAGCGATGCCCAAAAAATCAGCCAAATCGAAGGCCGCAAAACAGAATGACAAGCTAACCGTCCAAGAGCAAAAGAACTGGGTGCTTGCCGTATATATGGACCTTTTGGAAAATGACGACTTGGATGGGTTCATAGATTTTAGCAAGCACGCTGGCCTAGATTTGACCGCGTTGTCGCAATGTCCGAAGTGTAGGGATGACCAATTGGAAGCTTGGATCTTGGGCCACTACCGCATTTCAAAAGGGCGCTATGACGTCGACCGCGTTGTAAATGACTTTGACACTTACCCACCCATCGTGGCCCGAATTGAAGAACTTAAAAGAGAGCACGCGGAAAAGTTATCCAATTGATTTGGGCATGAGAGCATGACAAAGCCGTTATGTGAGCGGGCACCAAGAGTTGACGTGCGAGAATTAAAGCGGCGGGGCATTGTCGGTAACAGCACCACGACAATTGCGATTGATGGCGCGAGCGTGGAAATCAGCCACACAGCGTGCTTTCTAGGCGGTGCACGCCCTTACTTCCTTTGCCCTGAATGCGATCGGCGGGCCGCAATTCTCTATAATCGCCGTTACTGGGCTTGCCGAAACTGCCACGCGCTTGCCTATGCGAGCGAGAATGAGACCACGGCCGACCGGCGGCGCCGGAAAATATTCAAAGCCAGAGCCCGCCTAAATCAGTGCAATCATACGCAAGGCATGCTGGCGCCGTTTCCGGCAAAACCCAAATGGATGCGCTGGCATACGTATTTGCGAGGGAGACGGCGCGCGTTGGCACTGGAGCAATCGCATTACAGCGCTATAAAGGTGGCATTCAACCTCTGACGAGCTTCACTGAGAGTGGATACGCCATAGCAAGCGCTTGAGTTTAACCTAACCTCAGCGCGCCCGTCATGGCCTCATACGGCAATCGCCGCAATAAAGTAGGAATAAATAGCGAACCGCAGAGGGCGTTCAGCCGAGTTTTGAGCGCCTTATCGCGTGCACGCGACACGGGCTCTTACAAGGTTGGGCGAGGTTCAACCAAGGTTTTTAGAGCCGCTAAAAAAGGGAGTGGTGGTTGAAAAAATATCAATGGAAATCAAATGCCCGACACCACGAAGCACACCACATGGGCCTGTTGAAATTGTTGAGTTTCAGGCAAGGTTTCAGATTCTTAGCTGTTAAGGCATGTTAAAGTTCAGGAGAGGGTGCCGCGCTTGATTTGCTAACTTGCCACTCATGCCTAGCAGACACAGCGCACCAAATTATGGGCAAATTCTGGTTGGAATTCTGGTTACAATCTTGGGCGCAATCTTGCAGCGCTGATGTCCACAAAAGAG
>BFAS01000180.1 GCA_008974985.1 bacterium MnTg02 | reverse complement strand
CTTTGCCGTGGATGGTTCAATCTCAAACTTCCCCTGCCATCCTGCTCATGTATTATTCCGGCTAAACGTACGGAGGATCGATGCGGTCATTTAATTCTGACGGGGTAACTATCGCCTATGTTGATGAAGGTGGGGGCGATCCAATTCTCCTGATTCATGGGTTTGCGTCCAATCTAGCGACCAATTGGGTGCAGACCGGCTGGGTGCGTGTGCTGACCGAGGCCGGCAGGCGCGTCGTCGCTTTCGACAATCGTGGTCACGGCGAAAGTGAGAAACTTTATGACGTTGCGGCCTATGGCGCGCCTTTGATGGCGGAAGACGCCAAGCACCTCCTCGATCATCTCGAAATCGAACGCGCTGACGTCATGGGATATTCCATGGGGGCCCGGATCAGTGCGTTTCTCACTCTCAACCACGCCAATCGGGTTCGCAGCGCCGTGTTCGCCGGACTTGGTTCCAATATGGTTCGCGGCGTCGGCGGCTCGGGCCCGATCGCCGCGGCGTTGGAGGCGTCACATGTCGACGACATTGTTAATGACACCGCTCGGACCTTCAGAGAGTTTGCGGAGTCGACAGGAGGCGACTTAATGGCGCTTGCGGCCTGCATCCGCTCTTCGCGTGACAAGATAACGGCAGAGGCGCTGCAAACGATCACGACTCCAATTTTGGTGGCTGTCGGCACCAAGGATGTTATCGGCGGCACAGCAAGCGGATTGGCAGATCTTATTCCTGGCGCCAAGGCTTTGGACATCACCGGCCGGGACCACATGCGGGCAGTCGGCGACCGCATCTACAAGGAGGGCGTTCTCAATTTTCTCTCCGAGCGGCCCTGAAAATCGTTCTTGCTCCCGCACGTTATATCAATGGTTCTTGAGTTGGCTCATGGACCATTGGCAAACGCAACCGCGTGGCCCGCGCCTTATGGCGCGTGAGCCTGCGTGGCGCTTGAACGTGCATCGGTCGTTCTTAATGACTGATTGAATTAATCTACCCATTTGCGGGAACCGGCAACAGCGCGCGCATCGCGCTATTCCAATCTTAAAAGGCCCAACGAACGTGAGCGTAAATAAACCCCGTCTGTCCCCAGCAAGCAGAACATAAGTAGAACATTTGCTGTTGATGATTTTGCTCGAGGATTCGTAAGCAAAATGAATGTGTTCCCTTTTCCGGCCGGGGAAAACTTAACAGCTTATTAACACGATACTCCGAATCAGTTATGGTCAATCGCGAGGGGGCCATTTACCTAATGGCTTTGTGAAATCTCCAACACCGCGACCCCTTTAAGTGCGGAGTCAAAGGCGGATTACCGCGCTAAAGATATCGCGATGTTGGAATTTCAGCTTTGATTGTCGCGTTTCAATATTTCGTATCAGGTGTGTTCTCGGGTGAGCGATTCGTTCTGCGGCGTGTGCGTTGCCGCGGCGTTTGCGTGAGGTGATGTCTGCAACATTTGTGTGTGCGTTTTTCGCGCAGCAATGCCTCACTGAACAATGTCTCGTCTCTTGGTGGCCCGGGCCATTCTGTTACGGAAGCTTGCGCGGCATCAGCAACGCCTAAATATCTCCCTCCGATAAAAAATGAAATGGTCTCAGACTTGATCAGCCGGTTTGCCCATCCGGTTGGCACATAAAAAGAGGAGAGGGCACATGAGAACTACACTAAGCTTATTGGGGGTTGGAGTCGCAACTGTTCTCCTGTTGGTGTCGGCTGCAATGAATTGGCGTTATGGTTTCAATCTCGGCAAAACGGAATTAGACGGGCATATCTATGGAGCTGCGAGTGCGGCAGCGGACGGACTAAAGGCGCTTCTGCCATTTTTTATTCTGTGGGCGATCGGGCTCAGAAATTTCATACACGCAATAGCCGGCATCATGCTCTGGGTGGTTTGTTCATCTTATTCACTCACCTCGGCGGTCGGTTTTGCAGCGTTAAACCGCGAAGATACAACGTCGATACGCGCGGTTCACGCCGTCAACTACAGTGATTTGCGCGAAGAACTTAACCGCAGCCGCGAAAAATTGAGTTGGGTGCCACAGCACCGCTCGATCGAAGAAGTCGATGCCGATTTGGCGGTGATTATGGCGCAACCCATTCGCGGACGGCGCAAAGGGGGGCGCAGAAGAATTTTGGGTACAGTCGGGCAATTGACCGACGATTGCACGAAAAGCGGTTTTCGCGCGCAGCGGCTCTGTTCGGAAGTTTTGAACCTGCGCAAGGAATTGGCTGTTGCGCGGCAGGCGGACAAGCTTGAAACCCGCATTGCGGAAATCAAGACGCAGATCGGAAGTTTGTCCAGGAAGGAGCAGGGCTTTGCCCGGTCGTCGGCCGACCCGCAGGCTTTGATGCTCGCAAAAATCACCGGCTTTGAGCCGGCCCAAGTGCAATTGGGGCTGATTATCCTGGTGGCAATCCTTGTCGAACTTGGATCTGGTTTGGGGCTTTTTGTGGCATTCAGCCATTTGCGCGATGGCGGTCAACGCCAAACGGAAATCATTGAGCCGAATTTCAGTCTCAACGTCTCTAACCCTGTTCGCCGGTTGATGTTGCCGAAGAGCGATATACAGAAATATTACTCTGATCGAACAGAGAAGCATGATGGGACAAGCGTGACAGCGACCGCGCTTTACGAAGATTATTGCATTTGGTGTGAGTTGAATTCGAAAGAACCGATAGCGTTACCAATTTTTGGCCGCCAGTTCAGTGAACTTGGCATTCAGAAGGCCAAAATTGGCGGAAGAATACGCTACATCGGAATCCGTCTGTTGGCTTCCAAAAGGATTGCAACAACCAAGGATTCCGACGGTCTTGCGGCAGCCTAATCAGGCGGCAAGGCTAGTTTGAGACCCATAAACTTGCCCAGTCCATAAAATTGGACTGGGCTTTTTTTTATCTAAATCCCATTCGATGAACGCCGGTTCATCGAATGGGCACTGGCTCTTTGTTATTAAGCATTTTCCGGGCGGAAAACCGTCCAAACTTTTCCTGAAATTGCTCTAAACGCATGGTGATCAACCTTGCGCGGAACATAAAAACATGCGCTTCTAAAGGATATAGAGTGAAGTTATGCAAGGAAATTCAACGCTAATCGGTTGTTTGAGCGGAGAGAACGATTGGTGCTTTCCGATCAAAATTACGGCCTTGCAAGAGCAGGGAAGCGCTTGGCGGATTCGAGCGTCCAAGAGCCTCCAAAGGAAGTAGTTATGGTACGGCGGCCGACGTCCCAGCCAGACGTAAATTTAAGCACATGTGATCCGATTTGGGCCCGCGTGCGCGAAGAGGCGAAGCAGGCCGCTTCGGATGAGCCGGCGCTTGCAAGTTTCATCTTCGCCACCATACTCAGTCATGAAAATCTTGAGGACGCGATCAGCCACCGGTTGGCGCACCGTTTGCACCACAATGATGTGGATGCGGATTTGCTCAGGCGGAGTTTCGATAAAGTCGTGGAGAACACAGCAAGGCTCGGCGAGGATTTCCGCGCTGATCTCTCCGCCGTTTTCGATCGCGATCCCGCTTGCAGCCGCATGATAGAACCCCTTCTCTATTTCAAGGGTTTTCACGCGCTTCAAACCTACCGCTTCGCCCACTCTCTGTGGGCCTCGGGCCAGCGGGATTTGGCGCTTTATCTCCAAAGCCAGTCGTCACGTATTTTCGGTGTTGATATTCATCCCGAGGCAACTATCGGTCGAGGTATCATGATTGATCACGCTACGGGCGTGGTTATTGGTGAGACGGCATCAGTCGGCGATAATTCGTCCATCCTCCACGGGGTAACGCTTGGCGGTAGTGGCAAGGAAAGCGGCGACCGTCATCCGAAAATCGGATGTGGCGTCATGATCGGAGCCGGCGCGTCGGTGTTAGGCAATATTAAGGTTGGTCATTGCGCCCGGATTGCCGCTGGGAGTGTTGTGCTGAAAGACGTTCCGGAGAACACAACGGTTGCGGGTGTGCCGGCCAAGGTGGTAGGACCTGCAGGTTGTGATGAGCCTGGCCGGGCAATGGATCAGATGCTCAACGGCGATTGAAAATAGCGGTGTGCCGTAGCAGTGGTCTCGATATGTATTGGGCAATTCGCCTTCCCCAGTCGGATCGCATATGACTTTGCGATCTGTGTACCGAAATCAGTAAGTTTTTGCGCGGATATGACGCGAAATAGCGTTGTCCATTGACGATTTGGAGAAGCTCCGGTGAAAAGAGACGAAATCATCAAGCTTGAGGCCTATCTGAAGAAGACATTTCAATTGCAGACAATTGAAGTCCGGCAGCGTCCGCACAAGGACGACTCTGCGGAAGTCTATATTGGCGACGAATTCATTGGCATTATTTTCCGCGACGATGAGGACGATGATTTGTCCTATCAATTTCAAATGGCCATCCTGGACTATGATCTGCAATAGCGCCCGCTCGGCGTGCGGATCTGAACTCTGCTTTTTCTAACGACCAATTCTTGGAGCCGGTTTCGGGTGTTGCGTGCGGTGAGACATTCGCCTCGGGTGGGCGTTGGCCACGAACCTTCGTTAACTATATATTAACGATTGCCGTGCCGTCGCGCGACGCCTCGGGCATAGTCTCCGGCCCAGTTGGTCAGAGTTCTATGCGTGCGGAGAGGTCCACGGCAATGCATGACTTTTTCGTCTATCTGTATATCGTGTCGTTCGGGTTTGTCGCGGCCGGCATTTGCACGAGCGGCGCCAGAATGATCACTGGCCGGTCCTTGGGGTTCGCGGTGGACCCCGCGGCGGGTCAAATCACAGCTATATTGGGTGTGTTCGTCCGGGTGTTCGCCGGGCCGGCCATCCTGATGCGCAATTCCGTTCGCGGAGCGATGATCGAGCGGCGACCAGCCTATTGGCTCGCTCTTTCCACCATGATCGCAACGCTCTGGAGCTTCTTTTCCGGCGTCGTGATTGTTGAGACCATATTCGGCTTTGGCGGCGGCTTGTAAATTTTTCCTCTCACATCTCTGGATCTCGTTTTTTCCGGTGTCTCATGCCAGATTAGCGGCATCGATCATGCACAGAACAGAGAGGCAAAATGCCCAACTATGAGCTTGACGGGGCCGGCGTCGTCCTGCCGGCAGACGGACAATTCTGGATTGCGCCGAATGCGGTACTGATTGGCAAAGTGAAGCTTGAGAAGATGTCGAGCGTGTGGTTCTCGACCGTCATTCGCGGCGACAATGAGCTCATTCACATCAAGGAAAATACCAATATCCAGGACGGATGCGTCCTGCACACAGATATGGGCTATCCGCTGACGATCGGTCCAGATTGCACGGTTGGCCACATGGCCATGCTTCATGGCTGCACGGTCGCACGCAACAGTTTGATCGGCATCGGTGCAACGCTGCTGAATGGCGCCAAGGTAGGCGAAAACTGCATTATTGGCGCCCATAGCCTCATTCCGGAAGGCAAGGAGATCCCCGACAATTCTCTCGTCGTCGGGACGCCTGGCCGGGTTATCCGTGAGATCAAGCCCGAGGAATTTCCGAATATTACTGCTTTATCCCGGCACTATATGGAGAATTGGCAGCGCTACCAAAAGGGTCTGAAACCATCGGTCATTGGGAATGACCGATAGGCGTTCAGGCGCCACGCATGCTCACGCACCATAAGATGCAGGCCACGCAGTCACGCTTGCCAAAGCAAACACTGGGTCAAATGTAATTTTCTTTGGTATGAGAGCTCAAGAGGGGGGGGAACGGCCACACCTCAACCGCCAATAGTAAAAAGGAGCCGATCTCTTTCGAGACCGGCTCCAACTCAGGCCCGGATGGGTCGGGGATGGGGATGGGAGTGATGATGCCCGAGCCTGAAACTTCAGCGCATTGTTATTAGACTAATGCGCGCTAACTTTTTTGATGGCTGTCATTCGTTCAAAGACGATGATGGAACTGCAACGCGTTCATTTGGAACAAGTGACATCCAAATAAGTGGATCCCGATAGGATTGGCGCTTGATGAAGCGGTAGGGCGTTTGGTTCCAGGACATGATCTTTGAATGCTTGTTGTCGAGGAGAAAATCGCCATCAGCCGTCCGAACGGTCAGAACTGCGTGACCATCTCTATTCTCGTCGAGAACCACAGTGATCAGCAATGCGCTTTCCGGCCAGCCCCGGCTCATCAGCATTTTACGCTTGAGTAGAACATAGTCTTCGCAATCGCCATCAGCCTCCGGATAAGTCCAATGTTCAACCCGGCCATAGAGCTGCTGGTCCGTGACCGGATTGATTATCCGATTTACGAAGCTATTAACCAGTTCTAGTTCTTTCTGCCGGCTTTCCGTCAATTGGATGCGGTGGAGCCGGGCTTTAGCCGGTTCGCATTCGTTAGGCAGGCGCTCGCAGAAGCGCACATATCCGATAGGAGGAAGGGAAACGCCATAAACGCGCATATGCTCCGAGGCCATGCTTTGCCCATCCACCCATGCAGATTGCTCAATGGATGCCGAAGGTGTTGCCCACGCGGCTAGTGCTGTAGTTAGGAGTCCAATTCGTAGCGTTCTCATTCCCGCCCCCTTATTCAAGCAGGAAACTACCTTGACAGAAACTCATTGCAGAATAGGTAAGTAGAACGCGTGTATTTTAATTTCATGCCAGACAATATTTCTAATTATTTGCTTAGGATTTTATATTCTCAAACAAGTACTAAATTTTAATCAAGCGATATCAGCTGGCCGCACTCACGATGGGCGAAATTGAATGCGCTATGGGCTGCGAGACGCGGCCTGGGAGGATTAACTGCCGCTAGTGGTTCGAACCTAACGCTTTCGTACCACTAACTTGTTTTCTGACGGATCAGTCTGTCCCGACATTTGCGCTAGTTAGGCCGTATTCTCTCTGGCCGCGTCGGGACTCAAATGTCAGGTTTGATCCACGAGGTGGCATCAGTTGAAAATTCTTTTGATCGCCGTGGGCCCTTGGATATCAGTGAATTGAATTCCAATACCTTCACTATGATGGCGTATGACGGTACCGCGTAGGCGTCCGAGGACGACAGACATCCCTAGGTCGGGCTTATTTTCCATATATACGGATGCGCCGCTCAGCGAAACGTCCAGAACACGGCATTGGCGAACTTCCCCATCGTCGAGCTGCAAGTTCGTGAGCACGCGTTTGGGAATGATGCGGTCATGACGCCGTTCATCGGGCAATCCAAGAGATTTCCGATTAGTGAGCCACGTGAGCTGCTCGGTAAACTTCTCCCGCTTATGAGACGTTGCCATCAGCTTTAACGCAAAGCCACCTTCGAAAACACGTACGATTGTTCCTTCGAGCCGTCCAAGCGTATCGTAATAGGCAATAATCTTTTCGCCGACTTCTCCAGCGATTGGCGCCATCATCGCCGCGCCGCCTGGGGACATATTCAACAGCTTGCAGGGATATTCTTGCTTATTCTCCCGCATAAAGCGTCCGATCAGACTGATACGGACGCGAAAATGCCGCCGCCGGTCGCGCTTTTGGTTGAAGTGATTAACAGCAAATCTTTGTGCATGTGCAGGTGCTGTTTGTACCATGGCCATTCTTCGTTTTCGCATTGGCAGTGTTGTGCGCAAGCTGCCCTTAGAAGCTGTTTTCATCCGAGGTTACCTTTTTGAAAACTGCAAGGTCGCTTGATAGAATTCATAGCCTCTAGAATAGGGATGGCACGGTTAATGAACCCCTAAATACGGACGCTGGATTTGTTTGATTGTGCCAGGCCGTGTCTTCGGTAACGCATTGATCGCGGCGGCTTGCCAATCGGCAAAAATTGCGCGGCAGTCGTCAAAAGTTACCTGGTCATTAATAAATTAAGGTCGTGAAAAGGGGAGATTCAAGCGCTGGCACATCATAATTGACCGCAGCTTGTTGCGGTAGGCCATGAACTGAACCGGCCAGTAGGGCGTTTTTTCTTTGCGAGCTGCCGTCCGAGAAATCAGGAGAATTCGTCTGTACAAATGTACACAATCGATTTCAAACCTATTCACTGAATTGGCTTGTGGCGCTCACGAAATTTTTGAAGGACCGCTTAAGCCGCCATCATAAATCCGGAAGCGGCGTTGATCGACCTCAACCACCCGGTGGTCTTGAGCGTCGGATGTGTCGGGAAATGCGGGGTCAGAGTTTGTGTCCGCGGATAGAAGCCCGTTTGCCCAAATGTCACGGGCATCCAATACCTCAAACCGGATGAGCGGCACCGTCCCTAGCCAAAACGGGGTTTCGATTGGGGAGATAGAGCCGAGAACTCGGTTAATCGATGGTTCTGTATGAATTAGAGGCAGAAATATCATCTCGAATTCGGCCTCGCGATCTTCTTGTGTCATGGCGCGAAACCGGACAACACCAACCGCCGCATCCTCGGTGACAATATCAAGAAGGGCGTGAACAGTCGTCCAGTCTGGCCCCAACCAGAGGTCGAGAATGTTTTTTCCCCTGAGTTCTTTGCCAAAATTACTGCAGATTTGGGTTCCGGCAAGACGAAACCGGTAGATATCGTGCTGCCTGCGTTCCAAGATAAAAGTTTGGGATAGAATATTCGCGATCTTTGACGGTTCGATCTCAAAGCGGTGCGGTGCACGGCGGTTATTCCGAACCGCGTCCCAATATTTATATAACTCGTTACTTGTTTTGTGTTCCATAACTCTTGTTACAATTTACCAAATAGCCAACCTTGACCCGTCCTGCGTGCGATTCACTCCTAATGGAGCCCAGGTTCATTGTGGACCAGAGGTTCCAATGTGGGACAGTGCAGGACGAATTTTCGTACTCGATACCCTTATGAGCAGATCTCGTGCCAAGTCCGGGCGCAATTTTTGGCGGATTTTTTTGAGTGAAGTCTTGCAGGTTCACTGGCGGAGCGGTATGCGGTTGTGCTTTGCGTCCGCACCAGCATCCCAACAGGATCCATATCTCGTGAAAGATCTGCCAGCCTTTAACGTTCCAACCAGCGTTTTTTCGGTCATCGTGGTGATTATTTTGGTCCACGTGATCCGGCTCTTTCTTCCGAGCGATGCAGATCTGTGGCTGCTTTTCGCGCTATCCTTTGTGCCGGCTCGTTATGCGGTGACGACGTTTGTCTTGCCTGGCGGCGATTTGGCGAGCGTGACGTCTTTCGTGAGCTATATGTTTGTCCACGGCGATGCGATGCATCTCATCGTTAACTGTCTGTGGCTTCTTGCATTTGGAAGCGCAGTGGCAAAACGTGCAGGGGATTTGCGTTTTGCCTTGTTTTCGGTGTTTTGTGGGGTCGTAGGCGCTCTGACTCACCTAGTCGTGTATTGGGGCGACCTGACGCCAGTGGTCGGGGCCTCGGCGGCTATTTCTGGACTGATGGCGGCCGCCGTCCGCTTTATGTTCAGCGGCAGCCTCCGCACAACCATCTCAGATTTCCAGCAGGATCCAACAAATGTTCCACTCGTCGGCATTGCCGATGCTCTCAAAGACCCCAGAATGCTTATATTTCTTGTTGTTTGGATGGGTCTAAATTTGCTTTTTGGACTTGGCGCCGTTGATATCGGCCAGGGGACGGCAATCGCCTGGGAGGCGCATTTCGGCGGATTTTTCGCCGGACTTTTTGGATATTCGCTATTTGATCGCCGGGCTAGAAACAATTTTCTGTAACATTCGAATTGTATTCACAATTGTAAGCCCTTGCCATAGTCAGTCCACACCTACATTATATACCAATAATCATTGACCGGCCTTGTGTTGCGCGGCATCGGCTGAACCGGATCGGCATTTACACCCGCGGCGCGACTCTTTGGCCGAGGGCGCGTTGAACGTTTGTAAATTCCACGGTCATGTCCTCGGCTATCTCCCCGGCGTAAAAGAGGGACCGCCCGGGCCGGCAATAGCCTATGGGAGGACATGATGAACGTTGCATCTATATTGAAATGGAAGGGGCGGAATGTCCTAACCTGCAAACCAACAGATACTATGCTTGGCGTGGCTCAGATATTAGCGAAGCACAGGATTGGCTGTATTGTTCTTGTTGACGACGAGAATAGTGTGGCCGGGATTGTCTCCGAACGGGATATTGTACGTGCAATTGCCAAGAGCGGGAGCGATGTTCTGGATGAGCCAGTTTCTCAATGCATGACGAAAGAAGTGATCACTTGCCGCGAATCCGACACGATCAATAGTCTGATGTCCGAAATGACATCCCGCCGCTTTCGCCATTTGCCCGTTGTTGAGGGTGGCGAACTTGTTGGTCTTGTCTCGATCGGCGACGTGGTGAAGGAGCGCATCGCGGAAGCAGAAATGGAAGCGGCGGCGATGCGGGAATATATTGCTGCCGGCTAGTTCCAGCTGATTGTTTGAACGAGTTTAAGCCGCCATAGCCGAGACCGTACGTTCAACCTCGTCGAGCATTTTTTCCGTGGCGTCGATGCCTGCGGAAATGGCGTAATCCGCCTTGTGAAAATCAAAGAGACCGATGCCGGTCAGTTGCGGTGCGATCATCAAGTCGGGTGGATCGCCCGCCAAACGTGCGCGGGCAATCCGGTCTTGGGTAATATTGAACGCTTCCACCATGACTGTGGAGATTCCAGGCGCGCCGTCGCCCCGGCCGAAAAATTGCCGGTGGAGCAAATGCAGAGCCGCCCGGCCGTTCCCGCGATTGACCACTTGGCTATCGTCTTCGGCGGCGACCAGCTCTGTTGTTGTTCCGTGATCAGGAATGATGCCGCCTTTTCCATAAGTTTCGTTGTGAAGATTAACGGCGATAACCACTTGGGCGCCAAGCGCGCGGCACACGGAAACCGGGATCGGATTGACCAGCGCACCGTCGATTAGCCAACGACCGCCAATATTAACAGGGCGGAAAATTCCGGGAAGTGCATAAGAAGCGTGCATGGCGTCCACAAGACGCCCCCTCTTCAGCCAGACTTCGTGACCTGTACCTAGTTCAGTTGCGACGGCCGCAAAGGATTTATTGAGATCTTCTATGCGAAAGCCCTCAAGATGAGTATCGAGCTTGTCGCAAAGCCGTTGACCGGTGATAAGACCTGATCCGGCAAGATTGAAGTCGAGGAAATTGAAAATCCGGCGGCGCGTCAAGCCTCTGGCAAAATCTTCAAGTTGATCTATTTTTCCGACAATGAAGCATCCGCCAGCGACTGCCCCTATTGATGTGCCGACAATGATATCAAGTTCAAAGCCTGCTTTGATCAGCGTTTGCAAAACGCCGATGTGGGCCCATCCGCGGGCCGCTCCGCCACCCAGTGCAATGCCCAATTTCGGCTTTGACATATTGTATCCAGTCTAAAGCGCGTTGTTCAGAAATCCCAATCTCGAAACTAATTTCGCCGACCGAATCGCCAGTCGAGATTCGCTCTTCAATATAATGATTCCCACGTTAACCTATGATTAACAAACGCAACTTTACCGGGAGTGGGGATGGCGCAAGGATTGGCGCGGATTGCGAGAAAATCGTTTAAATGTTTGAAATATATACTGAAACTGACGTATGGGCGCTAGTAGACACTGTCCGGATCGAAGAGTTTTTTGTTTTCTCGAAATGTAAGCTCGAGCGCCTCATCGGGCAGCGCGCCCACCGCAATTGAGCGATAAAAGCAGGACCGATAGCCAACATGGCAGGCGGCTTTGGCGCCACGCATTTCGACTTTCATCAAAATGGTGTCTTGATCGCAGTCTGTCCTCATCTCGACAACGCGTTGCACGTTGCCGCTGGTCGCGCCCTTGTGCCAAAGCTCCGAGCGAGAGCGGCTCCAATAATAAGCTTCTCCGGTTTCAATCGTGCGGGCAAGCGCCTCGTCATTCATATAGGCGAACATAACAACCTCGCCGCTGTTCGCTTCGGTGGTGACAACCGGTATAAGCCCTTTTCCGTCAAATTTAGGCGCGAAAACCGTACCGGTCTCGATATCCAAATCCGCGGTTCGAAGTGCAAAATAGGGGCGCTGCGGCACAGTCCGCCTCCAAATGTTTTTTAACAGGAAGCAACGCGAAAACGTTAGCCGGTGATCCCGCTGCGGACCAGATTCAGGAAATTAGCTTGCCGGTTTGGTTCTTCCTTGAAGAGCCCCAAATACTGCGTCGTGATCGTCGCGACATTGGGCTTTTGGACGCCGCGCAGAGACATGCATTGATGCACAGCCTCGATCATCACAGCGACGCCTTTCGGTTCGAGCGCGACATTTATGGCTTCCGCGATCTGCGCTGTCATCGTTTCCTGCGTTTGCAGTCTGCGGGCAAAAATTTCGACGACACGGGCAAGTTTCGAAATACCAACAACCCGCTTGGTCGGAAAATAAGCAAGATGAACCTTGCCAACGAAGGGGATCATGTGGTGCTCGCAATGCGAGTTAACATCGATATCCCGCAGCATCACAATGTCATCGTAGCCACCGACTTCCTCAAAGGTGCGCGATAAGGCGTCGATAGGGCATTCGTCGTAGCCTCTAAAGAATTCACTATAGGCATTGACCACACGCTTCGGCGTATCCATCAACCCTTCGCGTTCCGGATCGTCGCCTGCCCATCTAATCAAAGTGCGAACTGCTTGCTCGGCCTCTTCCCGGCTCGGGCGGGCGTGTTTACGAGCCGAGCCAAGCACGGATGGTTTGGAGGAAGGCATCTTCTTTACAATCGCGTCCATTAATTCTGCCTTTCGATTCGCACATGCTGCGCATAACGAAAATACTCGAAATTTCAATCAGCGGTGGAATTTCGAGCCATTCATCTTCGAGCGCAAGGGCGAGTGTTCCGCTTATTATGCCAAAAAATTTGTCAGATTTGAAGAAATTGAAGTTTCGACACAGTCCGGACATAAGGCATAGTGTCAGCGGGCACTTCTTATTCTCTCTCCTGAGGATATATAATGGAGACCTATCCTCCGCAAGTAACGTTGTTGGAACGCTGCCTCCTTGAGGGTCATGACACAACTTGACGAAATATACAGCACGCGCCTTCTCGAACTGGCCTCCGAGCTTACCGAAACCGAGAAATTAGCCGAACCCGATGCATCGGCGACGGCGCATTCCAAGCTATGCGGTTCGACGGTGATCGCGGACGTCAAAATGAAGGATGGCATTGTCACCCACTATAGTCAGACTGTGAAGGCATGTTTGCTAGGGCAAGCGGCCGCCTCGGTCATGGCACGGAATATTATAGGATCGACGGGTGCGGAGTTGCGCAAAGCCGGCTCCGAGATGCGTGCTATGTTGAAGGAGAATGGTCCGCCACCCAAGGGCCGCTGGGCGGATTTGGCGAATTTGGAACCTGTCCGGCATTTCAAGGCGCGCCATGCCTCGACCTTGCTTGTTTTCGACGCCGTCGAAGACGCCGTTCGCCAGATCGAGACGGCGCAATCGCAATCCGATAGCGCTCCCGTTCCGCAACCTGTGGCGGAATGAGCCACGGCCACGATCGGGTTTAGGGCGTTGGCTGTAGGCTGATATTATACTATCGGTCATTGGAAATGACCGATGGGCGTTCAAGCGTCACGCAGGCTCACGCGCCATATGGCGCGGGCCACGCGGTGCGCTTGCCAATGGTCCATGAGGCAAACTCAAGGACCATTGATATTAGCCCAGCAGAGGGTGATAAACAAAATGATCGACCATGTTTCAATCGCTGTCAGCGACTTGGCCCGGAGCGCACGCTTCTATGAGCCTATCCTTGCCGCGCTCGGCCTGGAGAAAATAGTGGATCGTGATGAAACGATCGGCTTCGGTAAATCCTATCCCGAGTTTTGGCTGAATAGCCGGCCTGATATGGCGAAGCCCACAGCCGATTGTGGTATTCATATTTGTTTGCGGGCCTCAAGACCGGATCTCGTCGACGCGTTTTGGAAGGCGGCAGTTGATCATGGCGGCTTGGATGATGGGCGGCCCGGTGTTAGGCCGGAATATAACACTCACTATTACGCAGCCTTCATCAAGGATCCGGACGGCAACCGTATTGAAGTTGTCAATTTTCTCCCAGATCCGGATTAGTTTGTCCGCGAGCGTCGGCAAAGCCAGCGATTGATGATCTGGTTCTTTTCATGAGGGCCCGAAAAGGGAGTGAGCCTCGCGAATGAGTTTGCCTCAATCCATCGCCCGCATTTTTTTCCTAGCGCCAATATGGATTTACCGGTTCTGTGTCTCGCCTTTCATGGGCCCGTCCTGCCGGCACCTGCCGACTTGTTCGGAATATGCGGCAGATGCAATCGAGCGAAATGGCGCGTGGAAGGGAAGCTGGTTGGCGCTGTCCCGCCTGCTGCGCTGTCATCCATGGGGCAGTCACGGGCTCGATCCGGTGCCTGATCTCCGCCATATCGATCACCGTTGGATGCCATGGCGCTATGGGCGATGGACGGGCGCGCATATCAAAGAGAAAGTTGGCGAGGCGTCATAGGCCCGGTTTTTGCGCAAACCAGCCGGATAAGGCCCGCAGCCCGACGTCCGCTGGCGATGCTTTTCAATGTCAAACGGTGTCGAACCACGGAGTCTTCTGCCGAGGCACCACTTGCCAACACGGTTTTCACACAAGAAGCTGTGGCTACTTTTGACGAAGCTTGGGTTAGTATCCGAACTCATATGATCTCAGCACTCTTATCCTCGACCTTGCGGAGCCTGCAAAAACGACTCAGTCCTCGTCATATGTCTGGGCGATGAAAGGTTTCGGTTCCGCAAACACCGTGAGCGATGCCGCGGCCGCCCAGTCGAAGCGTGCCGTGGTCTGCATGGTTGCCGGCGTGGCTCTTCTTTCGCTCAATGATGCGTTGATCAAGTCGCTGACCAGCGGTTATCCGGTGGGTGAACTGCTGTTCGTCCGGGGTGCCTTCGTGTGCCCGTGGATATTGTTGCTGGCCCTTCGCGACGGCGGGTTGCATCGATTGCGTATTAAGGACATTAAGGGCCAGGCGCTGCGGGCCTGCTGCGTTATTGCGAGCGCCTTCCTGTTCGTCAACGGGCTGGTTTACTTGCCGCTCGCCGATGCTATAGCCATTACATTCGCCGGTCCGCTGTTCATCACAGCAATGGCGCCGTTTGCTCTCGGGGAATATGTCGGCTGGCGGCGCTGGTTGGCGGTGCTCGCTGGCTTTGTTGGCGTGCTCTTCATGGTTCGCCCAACCGGCGAGGCCATGCAGTGGGCCGTGTTGTTGCCACTTGGGGCAACTCTTTGCGGCGGTGTTCGCGATATGATCACGCGCCACATTTCGCAAACTGAAACGACCGTGGCCGTTCTG
>BFAS01000179.1 GCA_008974985.1 bacterium MnTg02 | reverse complement strand
TGGCTTCCCGCGCCGCTTAAAAAGTCGCTCTTATTGAATACAGGTAGCGAGTCGAACGAGGCCGCACTCCGCATGGCCAAACTTGCTACCGGCGGCTACGAGGTTATCGCGTTGGGCGCTTCCTGGCACGGTACAACCGCCGGATCAGCTGCCGCAACCTTTGCGAGCGACCGGCGTGGCTACGGCCCTAAAGTACCGGGCAATCATGTCATCCCGGAACCTAATTCCTTCCGGTGTCCGATCGAGCATTGCCGCGACGCTTGTGACTTATCTTGCCTGCGCGTCGGCTTGAAGATGTTCGACATGGCAACGGATGGCGCACCTGCTGCCGTCATCGCCGAACCGATAATCTCTGCTGGAGGCGTCATCGTTCCTCCACCGGGTTACTTCGACGTCCTCCGTGACGCTGCAGATGAGCGCGGCATGATGCTGATCTTTGATGAGGCCCAGACGGCTTTCGGGCGCGTGGGTGCCGCCTGCTCGGCGGAAAAGGTTGGAGTGGTGCCTGACATTATGACCGTGTCGAAGACGCTGGGTGGTGGACTGCCGCTGGCAGCCACGATTACAAGCGATGAGATTGAGGAAAAAGTGCATCGCGCCGGCTTTACATTCTACACGAGCCATGTGTCCGACCCCTTGCCCGCAGCCGTAGGGCTCGCGGTACTCGAGACGATCAGGAATGAAGGCTTGATCGAACGCGCAAACGAGATGGGCCAATATTTGCGAGGCGGTCTTGAAGAGCTGCAGCAGCGCCATGAAGTCATCGGTGATGTCCGCGGCGAGGGTCTGCTCCTGGGCGTCGAACTGGTGAAGAATCGCCATAGCCGCGAACCATTTCACGAGCTTGGTGCAATTACGACCGAGCGATGCTACCAATCAGGTCTTTCGATGAACATCCGTCGCCGCAAGGAGCGCGGCTCCGTCTGGCGCATTGCACCGCCATTGACAGTTTCCACCGACGAAATTGACCGTGCGATCACCATCCTCGACCAATCGCTAACTGAAAGTCTTGACGAGTTACACAAGGACGTTGATTGAGCCGTTTTTCGGCACACAGCCGCAGTAAAATGAGTGCATGCCCCGACTCCCGCAAAAGGATTCCTTAACCGGTCACTGTCTGACACATTCGTCTGTGACGGCTCCAAATGCTGTGGACGGCTCCTCCGCTGGCATCGTGATGTGCCACATTGCGGTTGCTGTCAACGAGCGGCGAGAGTCCGGTAATGGCACAACTCGGTAGTAAAGAGACGTCTACTTTGACGGCCAGTTTTGGAGGGGAAGCGGACAAAAAACTTTTAGTGCCAAACCGACGCGACTGATCCATATGTAAATTCAACCACATTCATTCCTTGAAAGTCCCTAGCTCCTCGATTTCATATCCTTCCGGATATGAGGGAAAGGTGTGTTGGCGGCAGAGTGCCCGATGGTCCTGTCAGGTCAATCGGGACAGCCCGCCGCACTGTTGCCATCAGGTTATCAGATAGTGCTGTCAGAGTTCACCGTGACACCGCGTTACGCAAACAGAGTCGGGGAGGGGCCGATGCACTGGGCCGTTCGGATACCACTACGGTTGATGCTGAGTATCATCGTATTGCTTGTCACCCTTATCCTCGAGATCTTCCTCTCTATGTTCACCTACATGTATCTCGCCTTGGTTCACCTGACGTTTTTCGGCGAGCTCGTCCGCTATGCGCGTCATGCCCTCAACGGCATGGTCGATTTGATGGAATCGCTGGCTCCCGGACTTTCAACCCAGGCCCATGCCACGTTGGTTGGCGAACTCGGGCCCAAGTCCTTCTTGTTGCTCTTTATCGGCTTGTTTGCGAGCGGTTTGATACGCGTCATTGTCTGGGGTTGGCGGAAAGCGATGGTCCGCGTGCCCTCAACAGGCAAGGCCTCGCCAAAACCTTCCTGATCGTGCGCAACGCGCCGCAGAGCGTGTAGCGCCGCCTGCAAGAGGCTTCATCGCACGCAGGAACTCGTAGATTGTTGGTCATGCATTTAGTCGTATTTTATATTGGTGCCGCAATCTTCGAGATTGCCGGTTGCTTTGCGTTCTGGGCCTGGCTGAAGCTCGACAAATCCGCGCTTTGGGCAATACCAGGAGTTGTATTTGCTTTTTTTGCTCACGCGGATCGACAGCGCTTTCGCCGGCCGTGCTTACGCGGCCTATGGCGGTGTGTATATTGCCGCCTCGCTTGCATGGCTCTGGTTGTTCGAGGGCCAACGACCGGGCCGATGGGATTTATTCGGAGCGTCTGTCTGCCTTTCGGGAGCCGCCATGATCCCGTGGGGGCCTAGGCCGACCTGAAATCGTTCCTAAGCACGTGCGCTAATTTTCACTTGTGGCATAACTCACCGTTAGAGACCCATCTGATTTTGGTCTGGTTTCGAAAGCTAAGCGGCAATACTGGCGCGCTGTTTTCCGGTTACGGGCTCAAAGCGCATTGCCAGCCGCTGACCGACTGCGGCTGCCCGCGTCCGAAACTTTTCTCCGCCAACCTAAGCGGCCACCTGCACCGAACTGCAAGTGTCTGTCTCATGGCCAGAAAAAAGGGTTTCGGTTCGAACTCTACGCTGTGGTGGATTTGGTGGAGCCGTCGATGTAGATGGGCAAGACCTCTTCCACAGGGGTTGGGTCAATGCCGAGGTCCTCGAGCGTCAGCGC
>BFAS01000178.1 GCA_008974985.1 bacterium MnTg02 | reverse complement strand
GGGGCCGATATTGTCGGCGCTCAGGAGCTTGTCGATGAAGTGCAGAAGGGAAAAATCGCATTCGATCGCTGCATCGCGACACCTGACATGATGCCGCTTGTTGGCCGTCTCGGAAAAATTCTTGGCCCCCGAGGACTGATGCCTAATCCGAAGGTGGGCACGGTGACGTCGGACGTCGCCAGTGCGGTTAAGGCCGCAAAGGGTGGGGCTGTTGAGTTCAGGGTCGAGAAGGCTGGGATTATTCATGCGGGCGTCGGCAAGTCCAGCTTTTCGAATGACGCCCTCGTGGAGAATATCAAGGCCTTCGTGGATGCGGTTCTTAAAGCCAAGCCGGCGGGTGCCAAAGGCACTTTTGTTAAACGGGTTGCTGTCAGCTCGACGATGGGACCGGGCGTCCGGGTCGAGCCAACAAGTTTGTTGGCGTGATAGAGAACAAGGAATCGAAAAGAGTGTTGGCGGTTTTGTGCGTCTGAATTGAACATTTTCCGGAAAAATGTACCGCCTATTCCGATAAGAAAATGCGAAAGAAATGAAGAGTTCGGAGCATTCTTCCGGCTTCGTAGAAACGGAAAAATGCTTCAGAAACCGGAACCAATTATGGATCTGGTTTCAACCTGTCCAAGATTGCAGGTGCCGCCGAAAGGGTGGCTTAAGCCAAGGCTTCAGGGCCTGCATGAGATGGGTGACAAACAGACCGCTTTGGGGGACTAAAGTGGCCGGTTTGAACCTCGCGGAGCCCGTGCCCTCTTGTCTGGAGGTTGCGGACGGACAGGCAAGTGAGCGTCACCAGGCGCGCCGTGGCTTGCTGGCCATGGCGGATCGGGTGGCAGGGCGAAACGGCAAAGTTGATCTCGGATTGGCTTTGCGAATTGGAGAAGAGCGGATGGAAAGAGCGCAAAAGGCTGAATTCATCGAGATGCTTCACGGCGTGTTTTCGAACACGGGCGTGATCGTCGTCGCGCACTATTCCGGTCTGACTGTCGCTGACATGACGAATCTTCGCCGCCAAGTGAGAGAGGCGGGAGGGCATGTCAAAGTGGCGAAGAACAGACTCGCCAAGATAGCGCTTGAAGGGACCCAAATCGCAGGGATCTCAGATCTCTTTACAGGACCCACTGTGCTCGTGTTTTCAGACGATATGGTGGCCGCTCCCAAATCCGCCGTCAACTTTGCAAAGGCAAATGACAAGCTTATTATCCTCGGCGGTGCGATGGGAGAAACCATACTTGATCTCGCTGCTGTGAATTCGTTGGCCAGTCTTCCCTCGCTCGATGAGCTGAGAGGCCAGCTTGCGGGTCTCGTGCAAGCACCTGCGGCCAAGATTGCCCGGGTGCTCAATGCACCCGCAGGCCAGCTTGCTCGGGTTGTGAGCGCCTATAGCGAGGCGGATAAGGCCGCGTGACGGACTCCACGAAACACTCTGAAATAGGTTCAAAACGGTAGGAATACAGACAATGGCAAATCTTGAAAAAATTGCGGACGAGCTATCCGACTTGACGGTTCTAGAAGCCGCCGATTTGGCGAAAATGCTTGAAGATAAATGGGGCGTTTCAGCCTCGGCCCCTGTTGCCGTCGTCGCGGCCGGTGCAGCAGCCGGAGGAGATGCCGCGGTAGAAGAAAAAACGGAATTTGACGTGATCCTTGCGTCTATGGGTGACAAGAAAATCAACGTCATCAAAGAAGTGCGGGCAATCACGGGGCTTGGCTTAAAAGAGGCCAAGGATCTTGTCGAAAGCGCGCCAAAAGCGGTCAAGGAAGGCGTCGGAAAAGACGAAGCGGAAGAATTGAAGAAAAAGCTCGAAGGAGCAGGAGCTTCAGTAGAGCTCAAATAAAAGGGATTATTTTTGCGAGAGGATCGTCCGGGTGAACCCGTGCCGGTCCTCTCCTCCTCATTGTTACAAGGAGGAACCGCTCCCCTGAAGATCCTGTGCAAGCCAGGGTATTCAGGAGAGTCGTTCTTGATCGAGACGAGGAGCTGAAATGGCGCAGACCTTTATCGGCCGTAAGCGTGTCCGGAAGATGTTCGGTAAAATTACCGAAGTCGCCGAAATGCCGAATCTTATCGAAGTGCAGAAACGCTCCTACGAGTTGTTTCTGATGGTTAAGGCGCCTGCTGGCGGGCGTTCTGATACCGGACTTCAATCGGTTTTTAACTCGGTCTTTCCGATTAGCGATTTTTCGGAACGTTCGACCTTAGAATTTGTGCGCTACGAATTCGAGGCGCCAAAATATGATGTCGAAGAATGTCAACAGCGTGGCATGACTTATGCCGCACCGTTGAAAGTCACCTTGCGCCTCATTGTCTTCGACGTGAACGAGGAGACGGGCGCGAAGTCCGTAAAGGATATCAAGGAGCAGGACGTCTATATGGGCGATATGCCTTTTATGACGCCCAATGGCACATTCGTTATTAATGGAACCGAGCGTGTCATCGTTTCGCAAATGCACCGGTCGCCGGGTGTATTTTTTGATCATGACCGCGGCAAATCCCATTCCTCAGGTAAACTCCTCTTCGCAGCCC
Organism: bacterium MnTg02; assembly: GCA_008974985.1. Classification (GTDB taxonomy): domain Bacteria; phylum Pseudomonadota; class Alphaproteobacteria; order Rhizobiales; family BFAS01; genus MnTg02. The sequence continues at coordinate 3,845 of BFAS01000178.1, read as the reverse complement.
GGATTATACCTTACAGGGGCTCATGGCTCGATTTTGAGTTTGATGCGAAAGACCTTGTATATGTCCGTATTGACCGGCGCAGAAAATTGCCCATCACGACGCTCCTTTACGCGCTCGGTCTCAATAATGAGGAGATCCTTGGGACCTTTTACGACACCATCATTTACAAGGCCACGAAGGAGGGTTGGAAAGTTCCATTCAATCCCGAGCGGATGCGTGGGCAAAAGCCGGTCAATGACCTTGTCAATGCGAAGACCGGAAAAACTGTTGTCGAGGCGGGCCGGAAGATCACGGCGCGCCTTATCAAAAAACTTTTGGAAGACAAATTAAAGGAATTGCTCGTCAAGGACGAGGACCTTTACGGCCACTATCTCGCTGAGGACATCGTCAATCTCAAGACCGGTGAGATCTATGGCGAGGCGGGCGAAGAATTCAACGAGGAGCTGATGACAAAGCTCCGCGAAGCCGGCATGAAGGCCATCCCGATTCTCGATATTGATCATGTCACCATTGGTGCCTTTATCCGCAACACGCTGTTCGTCGATAAGAACGCCAACCACGACGAAGCGCTGCTCGATGTTTACCGCGTTATGCGTCCGGGTGAACCGCCGACGCCTGAAGCCGCGCAGAACCTTTTCAACGGCTTGTTCTTCGACTCCGAGCGCTATGATTTGTCCGCGGTTGGCCGTGTGAAAATGAACATGCGGCTCGATTTGGAATGTCCGGATACGATCAGAACGCTGCGCAAGGAAGATATTCTGTCGGTCATCAAGACGTTGGTGGATTTGCGTGATGGTAAGGGCGAGATCGACGACATTGATCATCTTGGCAATCGGCGCGTACGGTCCGTCGGTGAACTGATGGAAAACCAATATCGTATTGGTCTATTGCGCATGGAGCGGGCCATTAAAGAGCGTATGAGCTCAGTCGATATCGATACGGTGATGCCGCAGGATCTGATCAACGCCAAGCCGGCGGCCGCAGCAGTTCGCGAGTTCTTCGGATCGTCACAGCTTTCGCAGTTCATGGATCAAACCAACCCATTGTCGGAGATTACGCATAAGCGGCGCTTGTCGGCGCTGGGCCCAGGTGGGCTCACCCGCGAGCGTGCCGGCTTTGAGGTGCGCGACGTCCATCCCACCCATTATGGCCGGATCTGCCCGATCGAGACTCCGGAAGGTCCGAATATCGGCCTGATCAATTCACTGGCAACCTACGCCCGCATCAACAAATATGGATTTATCGAAAGTCCCTATCAGAAAGTTACCAAAGGCAAGGTTTCGAAAGAAGTCATCTATCTTTCGGCTATGGAAGAGACACGTTATTATATCGCTCAGGCCAATGCTACGATCTCGTCAAAGGGGATGTTTGAGGATGACCTCATCACGTGCCGTCACGCTGGCGATGTTCATTTGGTTCCGCCGGAGCGCGTAGATTTTATCGATGTCTCTCCGAAGCAACTTGTTTCCGTTGCCGCCGCGCTTATTCCGTTCCTGGAAAATGACGATGCGAATCGCGCTCTAATGGGCTCGAATATGCAGCGTCAGGCCGTTCCTCTTATTATCGCGGAAGCACCGCTCGTGGGAACTGGCATGGAGGCGGTGGTGGCACGCGATTCAGGCGCGGCCATCGGCGCTCGTAGATTGGGTGTTGTCGATCAAGTCGACGCCACGCGTATCGTCATCCGGGCAACAGCTGAGACCGATCCGTCCAAATCTGGTGTCGATATCTACAATCTGAGAAAATTCCAGCGGTCGAACCAGAACACCTGCATTAATCAACGGCCTCTTGTTCGTGTTGGAGATGAGGTGCAGGCCGGTGATATCATCGCCGATGGGCCGTCAACGGATCTTGGCGACCTGGCGCTTGGACGCAATGTGCTGGTCGCCTTCATGCCGTGGATGGGTTACAATTTTGAGGATTCCATCCTCATTTCGGAGCGCGTTGTTCGTGATGACGTTTTCACCTCGATTCATATTGAGGAATTCGAAGTCATGGCGCGGGACACGAAGCTTGGTCCCGAAGAGATCACGCGCGATATTCCGAACGTCTCCGAGGAGGTGCTTAAGAATCTGGACGAGGCGGGCATCGTTTATATCGGCGCTGAAGTGCAGCCTGGCGATATCCTTGTCGGCAAAATAACGCCGAAGGGCGAAAGCCCGATGACGCCTGAAGAAAAGCTTCTACGCGCGATTTTTGGCGAGAAGGCATCGGATGTTCGCGACACATCTTTAAAGCTTCCCCCTGGGGTTGCGGGCACGGTCGTCGAAGTCCGCGTCTTCAATCGGCACGGTGTCGAGAAAGACGAGCGCGCCATGGCCATCGAGCGCGAAGAGATCGAGCGGCTCGCAAAGGATCGGGATGACGAGTTGCAGATCTTGGACCGTAATGTTTATGGCCGCTTAAAGGATACGCTCATCGGTAAGATGGCGGCCAAAGGCGGTAAAGGTATCAAGAAGGACTCGAAGATCGCCGAGCCTGTTTTGATGGAGATGCCGCGTAATCAGTGGTGGGAGATCGCCCTTAAAAACGACAGTGTGATGGCGGAAGTCGAGGCGATCCGAAAGCAATATGAGGATGCCAAGACGCGTTTGGAACAGCGTTTCGTCGATAAGGTTGACAAGCTGCAGCGCGGTGACGAGTTGCAGCCCGGCGTCATGAAAATGGTGAAGGTGTTCGTGGCCGTCAAGCGCAAGCTCCAACCGGGCGATAAGATGGCTGGCCGTCACGGCAACAAAGGCGTGATTAGTCAAATTATCCCGACGGAGGATATGCCTTATCTGGAGGACGGCACGCCTATCGATATTGTGCTGAATCCGCTGGGCGTTCCGAGCCGGATGAACGTCGGACAGATCCTTGAAACGCACCTCGGTTGGGCGTGCCGTGGACTTGGACGGCAGATTGCTGCAGCCGTTGAAGTCTATAAAGAAACGGCGAAAACCAAACCGCTCAAGGACGTGCTCAGTAATATTTACGGAAAAGATGAGACAATCTCATCGCTTGACAATGAACAACTCATAGAGCTTGGCGAAAACCTAAGCAGTGGTGTGCCTGTTGCGACGCCGGTGTTCGACGGTGCTCATGAGGCGGATATTGTCGAATTGCTGGATGCAGTGGGTCTCGATAATTCAGGTCAAGTCGTCTTGCACGATGGACGTACCGGAGAGCCTTTCGACCGGAAAGTGACCGTTGGCTACATCTATATGCTCAAGTTGCATCATCTGGTTGACGACAAGATCCATGCGCGTTCGATTGGTCCATACAGCCTTGTAACGCAGCAGCCTCTCGGCGGTAAGGCGCAGTTTGGCGGGCAGCGGTTTGGCGAGATGGAAGTTTGGGCGCTTGAGGCCTATGGCGCTGCTTATACGCTGCAAGAAATGCTCACCGTTAAGTCTGACGACGTTGCTGGACGCACGAAAGTCTATGAGGCGATTGTTCGCGGCGACAGCGCGTTCGAAGCAGGTATTCCGGAAAGCTTCAACGTGCTTGTCAAAGAAATGCGGGCGCTTGGCTTGAACGTGGAGCTTAAGCAAGCGCCTGAGAAAGACTCTAACAGAGAGAATGTGGAGAAATTGCCGCCCCCGGAATAACAGTGTGTGCGGGAGGCCGGTGACGATCTCCCGCGCGATAAGCGATGCTCGGCGAGCACGTTCGATCAACCGTTTCGCCGGCGTGTCGATAGAGAAAGATTAACCTTACATCAGGCTGCCGGTTGCTGTCCTAAACCGGACCTGAAAGGAGACAGAGCGGATGAACCAAGAGGTCGTCAACCGATTCAACCCGCAATCACCATCACAGGCCTTTGATCAGATTCGGATCTCAATCGCGAGTCCGGAAAAGATCTT
>BFAS01000177.1 GCA_008974985.1 bacterium MnTg02 | reverse complement strand
GTCTAAGGTTATGGGCGGCAGTTGTGGAATTCATGCCTGGGTCTATCGCAGCCCGCCGCTTGCGGCGCCTAACCATCGCAATCTTACAGATTCCGGTGCGAAGCAGTCCGCATTGCTCTTGTTTCAAGACCTGATGAGCGGCTATGCAAGCTATCGCCGTTTGGCGCGGCAGTAACCGATCCTCTCCTGTATCAACGGGGCAGGTTCGTTGCGCCCATCAAAAATTTGTCGATTGAATGGGCGGCTTGACGGCCCTCGCGAATGGCCCATACGACCAGAGATTGGCCACGGCGCATATCACCAGCGGCAAAGATCTTATTTTGCGACGTTTGGTAGAGCAATTCATTCGCTTTCACATTGCCCCGAGCATCGAGGTCGAAGCCAAGCTCCTCGATCATACCTTCGTGCACCGGATGGACGAAGCCCATCGCCAATAAAACCAGATCAGTCTGGATCTCGAATTCGCTTCCCGGGATCGTCTGCATTTTGTCATCGACCCTGACGCAATGCAGCCGCTGCACATGGCCGCCGGATCCGGAAAAATGCTGGGTCATGACGCTCCAATCGCGCTTTGCCCCTTCCGCCTGACTTGATGATGTTCGTAATTTTAGCGGCCAATGCGGCCAAGTGAGTTCCTTATGTTCTTGCTCTGGGGGAACCGGCAAGATTTCCAGTTGCGTTACCGACAGGGCGCCTTGGCGAAAAGAGGTGCCAATACAGTCAGAGCCTGTATCGCCGCCGCCAATAACAATCACGTGTTTCGCACTTGCTAGGATAGGCTCAACAGTGCCGAGTGGTTCATTGGCAACTCTGCGGTTTTGTTGCGGCAGAAATTCCATGGCGAAATGAACGCCGCCAAGATCGCGGCCTTCGACGGGAAGGTCGCGTGATTTTTCGGCACCCCCCGCAAGCAATACAGCGTCATAACTGGCTTCGAGTTCGGCTAATTTAATGTCGATACCGACATGCGAATTATAATGGAAGGTCACCCCTTCGGCCTGCATCTGCTCGACCCGGCGCTCCATGAGGTGTTTTTCCATCTTAAAATCTGGGATGCCATAGCGCAGCAAGCCACCCGCATAGGCATGCTTCTCATAGACATGAACGTCATGACCCGTGCGGGCTAGTTGTTGCGCGGCGGCAAGGCCCGCCGGACCGGATCCAACGATCGCCACCCGTTTTCCCGTTTTTTTCTCCGGCGGCTGAGGTAGGACCCAACCTTCCTCGTATCCTTTGTCGATAATGGCGCACTCGATCGTTTTGATCGTTACCGGATTATCATTGATATTAAGCGTGCACGACTCTTCGCAAGGGGCCGGGCAGATCCGTCCTGTGATCTCCGGAAAATTATTGGTCGAGTGCAAGTTGATGAGGGCGCGCTGCCAATCGGAGCGATAGACCAGGTCGTTCCAATCAGGGATTTGATTATTGACCGGGCAGCCTTCATGACAATAGGGAATGCCGCAATCCATGCAGCGCGCGGCCTGGCGTGCCACCTCTTGATCCGTTAGGGGAATGAGGAATTCGCGAAAATTGCGGATGCGATCACTGGCCGGTAGAAATTTACGGTCCTGCTGATCGATTTCGAGAAAGCCTGTGATCTTACCCACGATTTATTTGCCTTCTCTCAAACCAAAAATATAGCTCTCAGGCTCCTCCGCGGCTTGCCGCCGTTCGGTTTCTTGCAGCGCCCGGCGATATTCGACCGGCATCACCTTGACGAATTTCGGCAGATAGCTGTCCCAGTTATCCAGAATATGCCGGGCTCTCGTTGAACCGGTATAGTGCAAATGGTTCTCGATGAGCTGGTAGAGCCTTTCGGAGTCGAAACGGGTCATGTCATGCATGACATCGACAAGTCCGTGGCTTTCGAGATCCCCACCTTGGTGCGAAACACGCTCGATAGTTTCGTCCTCCGCCGCGATAGGCTCAAGCTCAACCATCGACAGGTTGCAGCGGCGTTCGAAATCTTCCGTTTCATCGAGCACATAGGCAATGCCGCCAGACATTCCGGCTGCGAAGTTCCGGCCGGTCGGACCGATAACCACGACGATGCCGCCGGTCATATACTCGCAGCCATGATCGCCGGTGCCCTCAACCACGGCAATAACACCGGAATTGCGGACCGCGAAGCGCTCGCCTGCGATGCCGCGAAAATAACATTCACCGAATATCGCCCCATAGAGAACGGTATTGCCGACAATGATGGAATCTTCGGGAACAATACCGGAGTCGCTCGGAGGCCGGACGATTAGACGGCCTCCTGAAAGTCCCTTGCCGACATAGTCATTGGCTTCGCCGATCAGATCAAGCGTTACGCCTGCTGCTGTCCAAGCGCCGAAGCTTTGTCCGGCGGTTCCCTTGAACGTCACCCAGATCGTGTCTTCCGGCAATCCGGTGTGCCCATAGCGCTTGGCAATCTCGCCGGAAAGCATTGCACCGGTCGTCCTGTCGGTATTTTGGATCGGCAAGTCGAACTTCACCGGCTTTTTTTCTTCAATAGCAGGTTTGCAGAGTTCAATAAGCTTCGTATCCAGAACCTTTTCGAGTTGATGGTTTTGGCGTTCGGAATTATTAAGTCCGATCTCCGGAGGAACGTCGGGCTTATAGAATAATTTGGTGAAATCGATTCCGTTTGCCTTCCAATGCTCTATGGCTCTCTCCTGATCCAGGCAGTCACTCTGGCCGATCATTTCTTTGAACGTTCGAAAGCCCATCTCAGCCATCAGCTCACGGACCTCCCCGGCAACGAAGAAGAAGTAGTTGATGACATGTTCGGGTTGGCCTTTGAATTTGGCGCGCAGCACGGGGTCTTGCGTGGCGATGCCCACAGGACAAGTGTTCAAATGGCACTTGCGCATCATGATACAGCCCGCTGCGATAAGGGGCGCTGTCGAAAAGCCAAATTCATCGGCGCCAAGTAAGGCGCCGATGACCACATCCCGGCCGGTCCTGAGACCGCCATCGACCTGAACCGCGATGCGGCTGCGCAGATGGTTAAGCACGAGCGTTTGGTGGGTCTCGGCAAGACCGATTTCCCAGGGCGAGCCGGCGTGCTTGATAGAGGTTAGAGGACTGGCCCCGGTTCCACCCTCAAAGCCTGAGATCGTGACATGGTCGGCACGCGCTTTCGAGACCCCGGCGGCAACGGTACCGACGCCGATCTCGGATACAAGCTTGACGCTGACATCGGCGGCCGGATTGACATTCTTGAGATCAAAAATGAGCTGCGCGAGGTCCTCGATCGAATAAATATCATGATGAGGTGGCGGCGAAATCAGGCCGACGCCGGGCGTTGAATGGCGGACCTTGGCGATGATCGCATCAACCTTATGACCTGGGAGCTGTCCGCCTTCGCCGGGCTTCGCCCCTTGGGCCATCTTGATCTGCATCATGTCGGAATTCACCAGATATTCAGTAGTGACGCCGAAGCGGCCGGAGGCAACTTGCTTGATGGCTGAGCGCATGGAATCGCCGTTCGCCATTTTTCGAAAACGGTCCGATTCCTCGCCTCCTTCTCCGGTGTTCGACCTGCCGCCGATCCGGTTCATAGCAACAGCCAGCGTGGTGTGTGCTTCGCGGCTGATGGAGCCATAGGACATCGCTCCGGTCGCGAACCGTTTCACGATATCCTCAGTGGCCTCGACCTCGTCCAAGGGGATCTGTGTGCGTCCCATCTCTTCGGCCTTCTTGATGCGGAACAGGCCGCGCAAGGTCATAAGTTGTTCGCTTTGATTATTTACCTGCTCGGCGAACGAGCGATACTTATCCGGCGATTCACCGCGAACAGCGTGCTGTAGATCGGCAACGACACTCGGCCGCCACATATGATTTTCGCCGCGGATCCGGAAAGCATATTCGCCGCCTACATCGAGCATGTCCTGGAGCGTCGGGGCATCGGAGAAGGCAAGGCGGTGCCGTTCCACGGTCTCCGCCGCGATCTCCTTGAGGCCGACGCCCTCGACTTGCGTGTTGGTTCCGGCAAAATATTTCTCCACGAAAGAAGATCTGAGCCCAACAGCGTCGAATATCTGCGCGCCGCAATAGGATTGATAAGTCGAGATGCCCATCTTGGACATAACTTTCAGAATGCCCTTATCAATCGCCTTGATGTAGCGGGTGACGGTTTTCTCAAGTGTCAATTTTTCATCGAGTTCGCCGAGCAGTTGCTCGAGAGTATCGAATGCAAGATAGGGATTGATGGCTTCGGCGCCATAGCCTGCAAGCGTACAGAATTGATGTATCTCATGAGCCTCGCCTGTTTCGACGACTAGTCCGACAGACGTGCGGAGACCTCTGCGAATGAGATGGTGATGAACTGCCGATGTCGACAAAAGCGAGGGAATGGGGATACGGCCCGGCCCGACCAAACGGTCGGAGAGTATAATGATATTATAGCCTTCGCTGACTGAGACTTCCGCACGCTCACAGAGCTTCGAAAGCGCTTCCGACATGCCCTCGGCGCCGTAATTCGCGGCATAGGTCGTATCGAGCGTGACCGTGCGGAAATGATTGTCCGCGATCTCACCGATTTGCCGGATTCGTTCGAGCTTCTCATTGGTCAAAATAGGCTGCGAGCCCTCCAGCCGCTTGAGCTTTGAGGTACCCGAGAGGTCGAGCAGGTTTGGGCGCGGACCGATAAAGGTGACGAGGGACATCACCAGCTCTTCGCGGATCGGATCGATCGGCGGATTGGTGACCTGCGCAAAGTTTTGTTTGAAATAGGTATGCAGCAGCTTCGGCCGTGACGAGAGCGCCGATAGCGGCGTATCCGTGCCCATGGAGCCGATGGCCTCTTGACCCACTTGGGCCATCGGCGTCATCAGGAATTTCAAACTCTCCTGCGTGTATCCAAACGCCTGCTGGCGGTCCATCAGGTTGATATTTGTTTTGGGAGTCTGATAAGCGGCGACGGGCAGATCCCTGACGCGAATCTGCGTTTGGTCAAGCCATTGTTGATAGGGGTGCAAGCCAGAGAGATTTGCTTTCAGCTCATCGTCGGAAATGATACGGCCTTCCTCAAGGTCGACGAGCAGCATCTTGCCTGGCTGTAGACGCCACTTTTGCGTGATTTTGCTCTCCTCGACAGGGAGCACGCCCATCTCGGAGGCAAGCAGAACCATATCGTCGCTGGTCACGAAATAGCGTGCCGGCCTCAGACCATTGCGATCAAGCGTCGCGCCGATCTGTCTTCCGTCAGTAAAGGCAACGGCGGCGGGCCCATCCCAGGGCTCCATTAGTGCGGCATGATATTCATAGAAAGCCCGGCGTTTCTCATCCATGAGGGGGTTTCCGGCCCAGGCCTCCGGGATCAGCAGCATCATGGCATGAGCGAGGGAATAACCGCCGCGAAGTAACAATTCGAGAGCATTGTCGAAGCATGCCGAATCCGACTGCCCTTCCGGAATAAGGGGCCACAGCGCATCTAAATCGTCGCCGATAATGTCGGAATGCATGGTCGCTTGGCGCGCGGCCATCCAGTTGAGATTGCCTCGAAGCGTATTAATCTCGCCATTGTGGCAAATCATTCGGAAGGGTTGCGACAGGCTCCATGTCGGGAAAGTGTTGGTTGAAAAGCGCTGATGGACCAATGCCAGCGCCGTCGCCATCCGTTCGTCCTGCAAATCCTTGTAGTAGGCGCCAAGCTGTGTCGCCAGAAGCATTCCCTTATAGAGAAGCGTTCGGCAGGACATTGACGGGTTGTAGAAAAATGCGTGCCCGGACGGCCGTTCCTGCATGATCCGGAGTTCAATTGCGCGGCGGATAACAAAGAGCTTGCGCTCGAAGGCATCCTCGTCGGCGCAGTCGCGGCCGCGTCCAATAAGTATTTGTTCGTGGTACGGCTCAGTCGGCTTCACCGAATAACCCAGATCAGAATTGTCAACCGGGACCGGCCGCCAGCCAAGAACGATTTGATCGCGCCGGCGGACTTCCTCTTCGACAATTGTCTTTAGCGCATCGCGCTCGCCCGCATCGTTTGGCAAGAACATTGGCGCCACCGCATACTCACCAGGATCGGGAAGGCTAATGCCGATCTCTCCGGCGACTTCGGTCAAGAACTCATGAGGCATTTGGATAAGGATGCCACAGCCGTCGCCGGCTTTTGGATCGGCACCAACGGCGCCGCGATGTTCCAAATTGCGGAGGATTTCCAATCCCTTGCTAAGGATGTCATGGCTTTTGCGGTTTTTTAGATTCGCAACAAATCCGATGCCGCAGGAATCATGCTCGTTTGCGGGATTGTAAAGCCCCTGAGCTGGAGGCAATCCATTGCCGTAAAGAATGCCGGACTTATCGGAATTGGTTTCGGAATGGGTCATTGAAATATTTTTTAAGGATCTGTTTTTTGTCATATTCAAATTGCGTTTTCTTCCTCGCCGAAACGGCGAAATTGGATCGTTCGTATCGCGCAGCCTCACGGGACCTTGTTTGCGCATCGCTCACATGGCGAGCAGGCTGCGCCGTCAAGTCGCGAGGCTGGATGGTGGTCAAGTCAGGATTTGATCCAGGATCTGACCGGCAAGAATGCGCGGATCTTGTGATCCGATG
>BFAS01000176.1 GCA_008974985.1 bacterium MnTg02 | reverse complement strand
GTGACGCCTCTTCGCACATTGCTCAGCGTCAACCCGCCAACCAAACTGTCATCCTCATCGCGAAATAGAAAAAATGCATATCCCGTATCTTCCCGCATATCTTTCATATAGTGCCGTAGCCGTCGGCGGAAGGACGCGCGAGATAATTCATCCCAGGACCAGGCCGGTTCCCATGGCATCAGGAATTCCCGGCTTCTGTTCCTCAATTCCGCCCAGTATGCATAATCCGTCGCTTGTGGCGGTCTCAACGTCAATCCCTCGCCCCGCAAGAAGGGTCCGGTTTCTGTCGCCGTTATTGATTTGAGAAACGCCATCGACCGCTCCGGGTTGCTTTAGATCCAAAAACCGAAACTAGAGTGCTTCCGAATATAGTGGAAACGGGTTTTCCGATAAGAAGCACGTAAAATCAAAGAACTAGGGTCTGTTTTTGATTCAATCAAAAACGAAAAAAACCTAATGGAACCTTTCCGCCAGTTTGTCATAACTTGCAAGTGAACCGAGCGATCCAACCCCAGAAAATGTTGGCGCAGACCCTGAGATTAGGCGTCGAACCAATTGCTTTATACTTTCGCAATCCACACGCTCAACCCTCTCGATCAATTCCTCAATTGACAGTGGCCGGCCAAATGCCAGCATTTGCCTGGCCAATTGCTCCGCGCGAGCGCCCGAACTCTCAAGGCTCATAAGCAAGCCCGCCTTAAGTTGCGCCTTGGCACGGGCAATCTCAGCTTCATCCGGACCTGTTTCCGCGATCCCCAAAAGCTCGTCTGTCACAACATCAACCAACTCCGGAATTTGTTCCGCTCCCGTCGCCGCGTGGACGCCGAAAAGACCGGTATCGACAAGTCCCCAGCTAAACGAATAGATAGAATAACAAAGACCCCGGCGTTCGCGAACCTCCTGGAAAAGGCGAGACGACATACCGCCTCCGAACAAGCCCGAAAAGACTTGCGAAGTATAAAAGTCCTGTTCGATATAAGGCAGCCCTTCAAATGCGAGAATAATATGGCTTTGCTCGAAATGTCTGTCCGATGTCCTTATACCACCGTGGTATTCGGCGGTCACGGCATCAACTGAGGACACGCCATTCAATGATGAAAAAAGTTGGCCCGCCTGCGCCACCAATGCATCGTGATCGATTGCGCCTGCAGCGCTGATAACGATTCCGCCGGCGGTGTAATGAGTTCGCAAATATTTTCGAAGCTGATCCGGGCCAACCGCAGAAACACTTTCTACCGTACCGAGGATAGGCCGTCCGAGCGCTTGGGAGGGAAAGGCAGCCTCTTGGACAAGGTCGTAGGCAACCTCGTCAGGACTGTCTTGAGCGGCCGCTATTTCTTGAAGAATGACCTCACGTTCACGCGCCAGCTCTACGTCGTCAAAAAGCGCGTTTTGTAGAATATCACTCAAAATCTCTAGCGCGAGTGGGACATCCGCTTTCAAGATCCGCGCGTAATAGGCCGTCGTTTCCAGACTTGTCGCAGCATTGAGTTCCCCGCCGACAGACTCAATCTCCTCAGCAATCTGGCGCGCTGTTCTGCTCGGCGTTCCCTTAAACGCCATATGTTCCAAGAAATGAGATATGCCATGCTCATCCGGTTTTTCCATGCGCGCACCCACATTAACCCAAAGCCCCAACGACACCGTTTCAAGGTGTGGCATGTGATGGGTCACGATGCGCATCCCATTGTCCAAAACAGCCGTCTGCACACTCATGATAATGGCTCCTTCACGGCGCGAGACCGCTCCTCTATAAAATGCGCCACCGCTGCATAATCATTGTGCAAAACGGTAAAGCGCTCTTGAGCTGAAAGTTTGTCGGATAGAATTTCCGGTTGGTCCAGTTCGCGGCCGATCGCGCGCTCGACTGTGTCCGGAAACTTGGCAGGATGCGCTGTTGCCAGCGCAATCATTGGGCTTGAGGGATCTTTTGGCGTCTTCATGGCGGCGCCTATACCGACGGCGGTATGCGGGTCCGCGATATAGCCCGTCTCTTGGTAGAGCCTGCGAATGATTTCCACGGTTTCTGTTTCATCGACCCGATAAACCGAAAAGAGTGATTTCAGTTCGCCGAATTCCTGATCCGAAAGCGTGAATTGGTGCTGCGCACGCAGCTCGTCCATTAGAGCTTTGACCCGCTCACTGTCGCGGCCGCAGAGTGTGAAAAGGAGCCGCTCGAAATTGCTCGAAACCTGAATGTCCATGCTTGGACTTTGCGTCGCAACGACGTTCTGCGGCTGATAGTTGCCGGTCTCAAGCACGCGCTTGAGGATGTCATTGATGTTCGTGGCGATGACAAGGCGTGCAATCGGCAGCCCCATCTGCTTGGCAGCAAATCCTGCGTAAATGTCGCCGAAATTCCCCGTGGGCACGCAGAAACGAACCGCACGGTCCGGAGCACCGAGCGACACGGCAGCCGTAAAATAATAAACGATCTGCCCCATGATGCGTGCCCAATTGATCGAATTGACGCCGGCCAGCGAATGGCGATCTCGAAATTCATGATCATTGAACAGCGCCTTCACAATCGCCTGGCAGTCGTCAAACGTCCCTTCAAGGGCAATATTGTGGACATTGGCTTCCAACGCAGTGGTCATCTGACAGCGCTGAACGTCGCTGACCCGACCTTCCGGATGCAAAATAAAGATATCAATAGCTTCGCGGCCGCGAAACGCCTCAATAGCGGCCCCGCCTGTGTCACCGGAGGTCGCGCCGATGATCGTCGCCCGCGCGTTTCTTGACTTGAGCGTCCGGTCCATCAAACGGGCCAGCACTTGCATGGCAAAATCTTTGAAGGCAAGTGTCGGCCCATGAAACAGTTCGAGCACCCAATCATTAGGACCAATTTGGACCAGAGGCGCTACTGCTCTATGGGCGAAGCCCGCATAGGCATCGTTCAACAATGTTTGGAATTCGTCTTCACTTATGCACTCTCTTACGAAGGGCAACATGATTTTTAAAGCCGCCTCCGGATAGGGGAGGCCTGCGAGTTCCCGAATATCCTCCGGCGAGAATTGCGGCCATGCCCCGGGAAGGAAGAGCCCGCCGTCCCGCGCAAGGCCAGTGAGCAGCACATCCTCAAAACCGAAATTGGTGGCCGATCCCCGCGTGCTTACATAGTCGCTAACAGTTTTCAATGTGATCCTCTGTCCACCGGCGGCAATTGAGACATGCAAATTAAAGCTGCGCTAGCGGCACTGCAACCCAATCCCGCTTATCGGTCCGCAACAGATTCTCGCAGCTGACTTCTTACAAAAAAGCCATAAACAATACAGAGACCGGCCGCTAGACCAAACCATGTCAAGGCATACCCAAAGTGCTTATTGGGGATCGCCCGGATAAACTCTTTCGCGTCCTGCCCCCGCGGCCAGCCACCTGGATTGGGCGTCCTGTCGGCTTCGATAAAATGGGTCGTTTCCACGTCGATTTTGACGCTTTTGGTGATCGCCGCAAGGTCGATCGTATACCAGATACGCTTCGCTCTGTCAGGCGCGGGCGAGAACCATCCAACGCTTTCAGGGCCGCGAATAATGCCTTGCACTTCCACGTCTCCCTGCAAAAGGCTGCTGCGCCGCGTGTCCGGTTCACGCAAGGCTTCCGGTACAAATCCCCGGTTTATCCAAACGGCCTTGGCATTTCTCCATTTGAAAGGCGTCAGCACCAAATAGCCTGGACGGCCCCGGCGCGTAGTAAAAACGTATATTTCGTCTGCATGACGGAACGCACCGCGTATGACAACCGGCGCAAACAGATCCGCTGCAATAGGATTTTCGCCAGATTGCCGAGTTGCCGGCTTTTTCCTTGTAAGCCAAGAAGAATAAGCGGCTGGCACGCGTCCGGTTTGTTCGCGAAGTTGACCGATTAAAGCGTCTTTCCAGGCTTTGCGCTGCAATTGCCAGGTGCCCAAACCGATCAGCACAGCCAATCCGCAAAGCGTCGTACCTGTTAAAATAAGGAGGCCCTTCAAATTCATAAATGGACGGTCCCAGTGTTGGCGGGGCGGCCTCCGCACCCCCGGTTACATGAGTTTACTCTCAAAACCCTAGAGCATTTTCAGGAAAAGTGTGTGCGGTTTTACGCCCGCAAAATGCGTAGGAACAAAGAGACAGAGCATGTTTGGTAATCCGGAGTTCTGCAAACATGTTCTAGTCGCCCGACAGGCGGCCTTCCCTCGCCTCATGCCGGTATTGAAGAGCTAGGAATACGCCCTTGAAGGGACGCAGAAGACCGAGTGAAAGGATTATCGTCAAAGGCAGCCACAAGAGTGCATGGAGCCAGTAAGGGGGCTCATATATGATTTCCACGCTGATCCCCGCCGCCACGACAATAAATCCGACGAACAGCATGATAAACACGGCAGGCCCGTCCCCGGAATCGGCAAAACCATAATCAAGCCTGCAAGCTTCGCAACTTTGCGCGACAGACAAGAATCCTGAAAAAAGTGGTCCTTTGCCACAACGCGGACAACGCCCGACAACTCCGGCCAAGACTGGAGAAATCGGTGAAATAGTCTCAAAATTCATCAAAAGCGCTCTAGCGCATATTTAATGAACTCCGGTTCACCAAATATGCTCAATCTCTTTGTTTCGAATCATTTTCCGGGCGGAAAACCGCGCACACTTTTCCTGAAAATGCTCTAGTGACTACCCGGCGCGCCTGCACCCCAAACATAAATGCTGGCAAACAGAAATAGCCAGACAACATCGACGAAATGCCAATACCAAGCTGCCGCCTCGAAGCCGAAATGCTGCTTTGGCGTAAAATGCCCGGCAAGCGCCCGGAACAGCATAACCGTTAAGCATAATGTTCCGACAATGACGTGAAACCCGTGAAATCCGGTCGCCATAAAGAATGTTGAACCATAAATATTGCCCGAAAATCCGAACCCGGCATGGCTATACTCATAGGCTTGGCACGCCGTGAACAGTATGCCGAGAACAATTGTAAGAACCAAACCCCAAATAAGACCCTTGCGATCGCCTTGCTGTAACGCGTGGTGAGCCCAGGTGACTGTCGTACCCGATGTCAGCAGAATGAGCGTGTTGACCAGGGGTAAATCCCACGGATCAAAGGTGCTGATATCCTGAGGAGGCCACTGGCCGCCGGTGAGTTCATTGCGTGACGTCATGCCGATGATTTCAGCACCTGGCATTGTGACGATATCGCCCGGAAACAGCGCGGCATCAAAATAAGCCCAGAACCAGGCAACGAAAAACATAACTTCAGAAGCAATGAACAAAATCATGCCATATCGCAAATGAAGTTGGACGACAGGCGTATGGTGCCCTTGGTCTTCGGCTTCACGAATGACGTCCCGCCACCAACCGGCCATCGTGAACAAGACACCTAGCAATCCAGCGAAGAAAATCCACGGCCCCTGGATCCCAAAGACGCCGCTTCCTCCATTCAAGGATTTCATTAAAACAATCGCACCGACAGCCATGAGAAATGCGGCCGCCGCGCCGACTGCCGGCCAGGGACTCGGGTCCACAAGATGATAATCATGCTGATTTGCGTGCGCGTTTGCCATCGTCCCTCGCTCCGTTTAATCCCTCAAGATCGCTGTGCCCTCAAATCGGTTTTAGCCTCTGACAGCGCACACCCAATTACGACCCAGTATTTTGCGTCCTTGTCTTTTCACGGATCTTGTCCGTGTTCGAAGTTTTGTCATCCGTCCTGAAGAACGTATAGGACAGCGTGATTTCCCTGATATCTTTGGCATCCGGATCGTCGACGATTTCCGGATCAATGAAAAACGTCACCGGCATATCCGTTTCCTCGCCGGACTTTAAGACCTGCTCGGTAAAGCAAAAGC
This sequence comes from bacterium MnTg02, assembly GCA_008974985.1. Classification (GTDB taxonomy): domain Bacteria; phylum Pseudomonadota; class Alphaproteobacteria; order Rhizobiales; family BFAS01; genus MnTg02. Next base: position 11,990 of record BFAS01000176.1, on the reverse strand, counting down.
ACTCGATCTTATTGAAATAGCTCCCCGCGATCTCAGGCGTGACATTGTAACTCGCCGTGCCATGAACCGTGCTTGGCCAATCGTTCCTTGCCTTAAAGAAAACCAACGCTGTTTCGCCGATCCTAATATCAATTGTCCGCTGCACGGGGCGGATGCTCCAGGGCATGTCCGCGCTCGCATTTGCATCGAAGCGCACGCGAATGATTCTATCTAGGACACGTACCGATTCTTGCTCCACCTTCTGCGTTGTGCCGCCATAGCCTGTCACCTGACAGAAAGCCCGGTAAAGCGGCACGGCTGCAAACGATAATCCAATCATACCGGCAACAAGCGCCGTCAGGGACCAAGCGGTGACCTGATGGCGCCGTGCGGTCGCGTTGGAGCTTATAGGATGATGTCTGGTTGGTTCCGTCATGCGACCTCTTTCACGGAGCGCCCCTGCCTATCATCCGCCTCACCTCTCACGAATTTTCAAGATGGGCCCTTTTGGCTCAACCATTCTTTTCGAAAAGGTTCGATCTCCGCCAACGTGATCCCAATGTCCACGCCACCCAAATGTCAGACTCGAATCACTGCAGCGGCTTATCAGCCAAATTGCCGCCGAGACGGACGATAGTCACGAAGAAAAACAACACCGCAAGCCCGCCAAGCGCCAACGCGATAGCAATCGAGCGCATACGCTGCTTCTTATCGTGTCGCTCATCCGGCCCTTTTCCGTCTGCCGCCATTACAGCGGTCCCTTTCCTGCCGTTACGAGCCAATTTTCGGCAAAGCTATGCTCGGCAAGCAGGATCGCGAACAGAAGAAATAGATAAAGGATCGAGAAAGAGAACAGCTGTTTGGCCGCCCGGTCAGCGCCAGCACCGATGCGTATTCTGTAAACCCGAATAGCCAGAAGGACGAAAACCACCCCGAGTCCAACGGACGCTACCGCATATGGTAGGCCGGCGAAGCCAATGAAATAGGGCAATGTCGCAAGCGGCGTGAGCACCAGGCTATAGAGAAGAATTTGCCAGCGCGTCTCATCCGGGCCCGCCACCACTGGAAGCATCGGAATTTGAACGCGCTCATAATCCCGCACACGGTAAAGCGCCAGCGCCCAAAAGTGAGGTGGCGTCCACATGAATATAATGAGGAAGAGGATGATGCTCTCAAGGCTGACGGATCCGGTCGCGGCGGCCCAGCCTATCATCGGCGGGCACGCGCCGGCCGCACCACCAATAACGATATTCTGGGGCGATCTGCGCTTCAGCCATATTGTATAGATGAATAGATAAAAACAGATCGTCAGGGCCAGTAGCGCTGCGGAAACCCAATTCACCATAAGTCCGAGACTGAGCACGGAGCAAAAGCTCAAGAACACACCGAATGTCAATGCTTCGTCGGGCGTAATCCGCCCTCGCGGGATCGGCCGGCTCGCCGTCCTCTGCATCAACTTATCGATATCGGCGTCGTACCACATGTTCAATGCGCCCGACGCACCGGCACCAACAGCAATGCAAACAAGCGAAGCAAGAGCCATGATGGGATGCATCTCGCCAGGCGCTGCAACCAGCCCGACAAACGCGGTAAACACGACGAGCGACATCACGCGCGGTTTCAATAAAGCGAAATAATCCCCGACGGTCGCTTCGGATTGCGCCTGCTCGATCGTGGGAACTTCTAACCTGGTACGCACTTACGTTGCTCCAATGCTAAGAGAGGTCCGGCGCCAAACGACGCAGCTCCATACCAATCCGCTCATTCTACCAACAGCGCTCAATATATCGACCCTTAAAACCTATGGCGGCAATCGCTTTGCGTCTCAAATGCCTCGATTGTTTTTCACAAATCATTGTTCCACGGTTCCGCGCGATTATCGGATTTTCGGTAACTGTTCAAAAGAGTGGAATGGTGGCGGCGATGACAATGTCCACTCAAGCGTTGTCGCTCCCTCACCCCAAGGATTGTCGCCGGCTTTTTTCTTGGCCATGAACGCTTGCGCCACTCCGAATAAGAAAATCAACACGCCAAAGGCGGAGATATAGGAGCCGATCGAGGAAACATAATTCCATCCGGCGAAAGCATCGGGATAATCGACATAACGCCGCGGCATGCCCGCTAACCCTAAAAAATGTTGCGGGAAAAAGAGCAAGTTGACACCAATGAATGTGACCCAGAAATGCAACCGGGCGATAAGGCTTGAATACATATATCCGGTCATTTTCGGGAACCAATAATACCAGCCGGCAAAAATTGCGAACACCGCACCCAGAGACAGAACGTAGTGGAAATGCGCAACCACATAGTAGGTGTCATGAAGAGCTCGATCGGCTCCGGCGTTGGCGAGCACAACTCCCGTGACGCCACCGACAGTAAACAGAAAAATAAATCCCAGCGCCCATAGCATGGGCGCGCGGAATTCGATCGAGCCGCCCCACATGGTCGCAATCCAAGAGAATATTTTGATGCCCGTCGGTACGGCAATGACCATGGTGGCGAATACGAAATAGGCCTGCGTGTTTAGGCTCAGTCCCGCCGTGTACATGTGATGCGCCCAAACAATAAATCCAACGACGCCGATCGCCACCATCGCATAGGCCATGCCCAAATAGCCGAAGATCGGTTTGCGGGAGAAGGTCGAAATGATGTGACTGATCATTCCGAAACCGGGCAGAATCAGAATGTAAACCTCCGGGTGGCCGAAGAACCAAAACAGATGCTGATATAGGACGGGATCGCCACCACCGGCTGCATCAAAGAAGACTGTGCCGAAATTCCGATCGGTGAGCAGCATGGTGATAGCGCCGGCGAGAACCGGAATCGCCAACAGCAAGAGAAACGCCGTAACCAGGATCGACCAGACGAATAGCGGCATTTTATGCAAGGTCATGCCGGGTGCGCGCATATTGAAAATCGTCGTGATGAAGTTGATTGCCCCCAAAATCGACGATGCGCCAGCGAGATGAAGCGCAAGAATTGCGAAATCCACCGCCGGGCCAGGCTGCCCCGTCGTTGAGAGTGGCGGATAAATGGTCCAGCCGCCGCCGACCCCGTTTGCATTTGACGGCCCTTCGACGAACATCGATAGAATGAGCAGCGAAATCGATGCCGGAAGCAGCCAGAACGAGATGTTGTTCATTCTCGGAAAGGCCATATCTGGCGCACCGATCATTAACGGCACAAACCAATTTCCGAAGCCGCCTATCATGGCCGGCATGACCAGGAAGAAAACCATGATCAGCCCGTGTGCTGTCGTGAAGACGTTGAACGTATGCGGATTAGCGAAAATCTGCATACCCGGCTCCTGCAATTCGAGCCGCATGCCGATAGACAAGAGTGCGCCAATCAGACCGCTAACGAGAGCAAATATAAGGTACATCGTGCCGATGTCCTTATGATTGGTCGAATAAAGCCACCGCGTTATTCCTGTCGGGTGGTCGTCGTGCTCATGAGATTGAGCCTCGTATGCCATGACCGTATTCCTATCTTCTCTCGTCTTGGAATTCTGTGACGAACACGAAAACGCGCGCTAGTGCCTATTTGAGCGTAGCAAGACGCTCTGCACGCATTTGAGACTCAAGATCCGCACGACTTAAAACTTCTTTGGCCTTTTTGGGATTCTCGCGCATCGCTGAAAGCCAGCTCTTATATACCGGTTCGGCCACGACTTTCACTGCAATCGGCATAAATGCATGCCGGATCCCACAGAGCTCTGAACATTGGCCGTAATAGGTGCCAATTTTCTCCGCCTTGAACCAAGTCCTGGAAATCCGGCCGGGTACCGCATCGATTTTCGAGCCGAATGCCGGGATAGTCCAATTGTGAATGACGTCGTTCGCAGTCACGAGCACATGGACAACTTTGTTCACTGGGACAACCACTTGATTGTCGACGGCAAGAAGGCGCGGCAAGTCTCGGCCCTGTTTCCGTGCTTGCTCAATATCCGCGTCATCGAGCATGTAGGATTCGAAGCTCACATTGTTGTCCGGATATTCATATTCCCAATGCCACTGGTAGCCGGTCGCTTTGACCACCAGATCGGCCGGCGGAAACGTGTATTGCGCTTTAAGCAGTCGCCAGGACGGAAGCGCAATAACCAGCAATATGAGTATCGGAACCACCGTCCAAACCACTTCAATAATTGTATGATGAGAGGTGCGCGAGGGGGTTGGATTGGCCTTGGAATTAAAGCGGATCATTACGATCAGGAGTAGCGCTGTTACGAAGATGACGATGGCAATGGTGATAACGAGCAGCAGATTATGGAAATCATTGATCTGTCGCGCAATGGGCGTAACGGCATTCTGAAAGCCCAATTGCCAATTGTCCGGCTGACCTTCGCCAGCCAACGCCCGGCTTGGATCAGCGACCGTGCATTGCATTGTGACAATGGCCGCGAAACCAGCTAATCGGATTAGCTTTCTGAGCATATTGTGCTCCCTCATCTTCCCAGCCCTTTAAAGGGTTGGCGATCGTCCCTCTGAATTCTCCGCCTAGGTGTCCCTCTGAAAACAGAACAAATTCCTGTCTGTTTTGGACGGTTCTATGCGGCAAATGCCCCGAATTAGCCGTTCATTGGCGCTCAGCCGCCAGCTCGAGAAATCGAAGACTTGCGACTTCGTGATCCTCTCCGCCGGAATTTCCAACTAAACCGCGAACAAATCAATTTGAAACCTCACCAAACATAACAACACAGCGGTTGCAATGGTGTAGCCCATTCAGCCACTGCGGCATATCTTCACGTGCAGAATTACACACGGAAGTTGCATAAAATCAGTGGATATTTATGCTGTTGATAGCGCCACTTTAAACAGATCTATGAGCCCACAGCCTAGGTCTTCTCTTATTAATAGGCGCAATCCGTGAAAACCCGGTCGATATTGCCATTCCACTCGCCATGAAAGCTATCGAGCAATTGTTCGGCCGGGCAACGGCCTTCTGAAACAGTCGAATGAAGCGTTTTGAGAAACATGGTTTCGTCGTCACCGTTCGAATCCGATAAGGACCGTGCGGCCAATCCCTCTTGAGCGATCGCGACGATTTCACGAGCGATATCGAGAAGTGTTTGGTTTTTAAATGGTGTTGCTAAAGCACTCTTGGGGACTTTGTCGCGCAACATTTGACGCTCCTCCTCCGTCCAGTCCTTGACCAGATCCCAGGCTGCATCGAGCGCGCTGCTATCATAGAGTAGTCCCACCCAAAGAGCCGGCAGAGCGCAGAGACGGCGCCATGGCCCACCGTCAGCACCTCGCATCTCAAGAAAACGTTTCAACCGCACTTCCGGAAATAAGGTCGTTAAATGATCAGACCAATCAGAAAGAACAGGTCTCAATTCTGGCCTATCCGGATGGCCTTGCTCCATGAATTTCCGGAAGGTCGTCATTGTTGCGTCAATATATTCGCCACCGCGATAGATGAAATACATTGGCACATCGAGGGCGTAGTCAACGTAGCGCTCGAAACCCATCCCCTCTTCGAACGTAAATGGCAGCATGCCCGTCCGGCTGGCATCAGTGTCGCGCCACAATTCGCTTCGGTAGGACAAGAAACCATTGGGACTGCCTTCGACGAACGGGGAATTGGCAAAGAGCGCTGTCGCGACCGGCTGTAAGGCAAGGCTGACGCGCAGTTTCTTAACCATGTCCGCTTCATCAGAAAAATCCAAGTTTACCTGGACAGTGCAAGACCGGTACATCATGTCGAGCCCAAGCTGGCCGACCTTGGGCATATAGGCGGACATAATCCCATAGCGGCCCTTGGGCATGCGCGGCGTTTCATCCAAACGCCATTTCGGCGAAAATCCGAGACCCAGAAAGCCTATGCCAAGCGGATCTCCAACTTCGCGGACCTGCGCCAAATGCGTATGCACCTCGTCACAGGTTTGGTGGAGTGTTGTAAGCGGCGCGCCCGACAGTTCAAACTGTCCTCCCGGCTCAAGGGTGATCGCTCCACCAAGCGGGCGGTTGGGCAGCTTCAGCCCGATAATATTCTCACCCTCCAAGATCGGCTGCCAACCAAAGCGTTCCGCAAGGCCATTCAGCAGCGCCTGCACACCGTTGGGACCAGCGTAAGGAATGGGCGAAAAGTCGCTCGTATGAAATCCGAACTTCTCGTGCTCGGTTCCGATCCGCCAGGTCTCACGAGGTTTGCATCCGGCCTCCAAGTAGGACACCAGCGCATCACGCGATTCGATCGCGAGATTTTCGCCCCCGCTTTCCGCCATTCAAATCACCTCGGGATTGTAAAGTCGTTCCAGACCGGTTGGACGGGACGCGTAAAGACGGACACTGAAGACACTTCAAAGCGCCGCATCAATCCGCTTTATGGCGTGCCCGCCGCTTAGTGACAAGCGATATCGCGCCTCAGCTATCGTAAGATTTGTCTTATATGACTTAATTAGATCGCCAATCGCCAAGCACGGCATTTACGAGAGCCAGTGCCGCAACCGCTGCTGTATCGGCACGCAGGACACGCGGTCCGAGCGAGATGGGTACGACGAATGACTGCCGCCGCAGCATGTCTTGCTCTTCCGTACCGAAGCCCCCTTCAGGGCCAACCAAGACGCCCATAGGCCCGGAGGCTACACCGGCAAGCGTCTCAACCGGGGAGTGCTCGGAGGCCGCTTCGTCGCAATATATAAGTGCGCGGGCGGGGTCCCACTCGTCAAGCACCGGCCCAAGCTTTACGGGCTCCTCAACCATGGGAATCCGCAAGATCCCACATTGTTCGGCTGCCTCAATGGCATTGCCTCGCATGCGTTCCAAGTTGACGCCATCGACATTCGTCCGCTGCGTAATCACTGGCCGGAGAACGGCGACGCCCATTTCGGTTGCTTTTTGCACCATATAGTCCAGCCGGGCCTGCTTCAGTGGCGCGAAAAGATAGTGAATATCAGGACCAGATGCTTGCGGCCTAACCTGCTGCAACATTGTCAACGTACAGTCGTTTCTCTTCACCTGGCTAAGCTCAGCGCGCCACTCGCCATCCCGACCATTGAACACCAGAATGGTGCTCCCAGATTTTAGGCGGAGGACGTTCACAAAATAATCTGCTTGGCTGGTGTTGCAGACAATTTCTGTTCCCTCTGCCAGATCATCCGAAAGATAATGCCGCCGTGCCGCGAAATCGTAAGGTGCCATGAGAACCAATATTGTGAAGCGTTGAAGAAGAGTCCAATCGGCGAAGCATGCCGCACATCGCGCAATTAAGATCTAATTTAGATATGTAATACCAAAGGAAATTACGGTTGAACCGTAATTTCCTTTGCCAAGCGCGACTGCGTGGCCTGCGCCCAATGGTGCTTAAGCCAGCGTGGCGCCTGAACGCCTATCGGTTATTGGAAATGACCGATCGTATAAATTTGAAAATCTGAAGATTAAGATCAATATCGCCCGGCAGCCAACCGCCAGAGGGTTTGATCCATAGAATTAGGACAAATTGGCGGGAAGGATAGTGTGCCGAGCAGGACAGTTACCGCCGGAGCGCGCACAGGTCTCAAACAAGCCCCCCGGAATGTTTGACACCCGATGTTGCCATAGCACCAACATCGTGTTTATCGCTCGAACGACGGTAAGAGACATGCCCGGAATAGCGCTCTCCGCCCAGCTCGGCACGTCAGTACAATACCAAAAAAAAAGCTAACTTCAGCATCTTACGCGTGTATTTAAATGCAAATTATTAGGATTTCCGAAAGCATGTATCTCCAATGTCACAGGTAGAGCGACAAGCTAGGCAAATATGCAACATCACAGGTGTTTTTTTCGTGTTCACAGTGCAAATGCGCTTTTCAATACCTGCCTTCTGGCCAAAAAACCGTCTTGTGGCCACCGCGGAGATCAGCGAATCTATGCGTAATGAAGCATCAAGCGCCAGAACGTGAGCGCCACATGGCTGTTGACAACAAACCGGCCATAGCCGGACAGGTCGCCGATGCGGTTCCGGGAAATTGGGTGGACCGCTGGGCACCGGAGCCAATGCGCCCCTATTTCAGGCTTAGCCGGTTTGACCGGCCCATCGGCGTTTGGCTTCTGTTGTGGCCCTGCTGGTGGTCAGCAGCGCTGGCGGCTCTTGCAAACGCTCGTCCGTTCCCAAATATTTGGCATCTTGCCCTTTTCGCAGTAGGCGCCCTCGTCATGCGCGCGGCCGGCTGCACCTATAATGATTTGGTCGACCGCGACTACGATGCCCGCGTTGCCCGCACCAAATCAAGGCCGATACCAAGTGGACAAATTTCGCCGCGACAGGCGCAAATATTCATGATCGGGCTTGCGCTGTGCGGCTTTTTCATTTTGCTTCAATTCAACCTCTTCACCATAGTCCTCGGGATAGCATCACTGCCGCTGATCACACTCTATCCCTTTATGAAGCGGTTCACCTCATGGCCACAATGCGTCCTCGGCCTTGTGTTCGCCTGGGGGGCGTTGATGGGCTGGGCGGCAACATTTGGCGGACTCGATTGGCCTGCCGTTCTCCTTTATGGCGCGACGGTCGCATGGATTGTCGGCTACGACACAATATACGCGCATCAAGATAAGGAAGATGATGCCCTTGTTGGCCTAAAATCCACCGCCCTTCGCTTCGGGGAGAAAACCAAGCCCTGGCTGACCTTGATCTACGGATTGGCGGCTATATTGCTGTTGGCGGCTGGGCTGACGGCTGGCGCCGGGCCTATTTTTCTGTTCGCATGGCTTGCGACGACACTCCACTTCGCGTGGCAGATCATAACTCTAGATACCAATGATCCGGTGAACTGCCTCACTCGGTTTCGGTCAAACCATTATGTCGGAGCGATAATCTTTTTGGGGCTTCTGGCGGACATATTTTTCAATGCCGCCCTTTAAGACGTTACGGCGGAGATCGATCAAGCGCGCCTTAATGCCGGGCGATAATCTCAGCTCCATCCACGACATACAAAAAGTCAGAGCAGCCTGTTTGACGGAAAGAATGTAATTTTGGACGTCTAGAAGCTAGGTAGGCGCTCGCACTTCGCGGTATGGGCGCGTTAAGTCTGAGTTTACCAAGCCGTTCAAAAGGCTCGCGCCAACTGCCGTCGAGGGCAGGCAGCAACATAGGCAATCCCAAGAACCGGCTCCAGCATTGCCATCGCGCACCAATATCGTCGCAATCAAACGCGAGATGAAGCGGGAGACAAAATCTTTCGATCTCATGATGCAAATTAACGGACGCAATAAATTCACCCTCTGGCCCCTTATGGGGCAAGATGCGAATCGCTACACCGCTAAAATCAGCGACGGGCAAACGTTTAATTGATAAACCAATCCCCATGTATGTACGCTGTACCGTGATGGATCTCGAACCGATCACGATACGATCCACGCCTTGCATGACGTCGCTCGCACGCCCATTAAGGCGAACCTCGTAGCGAGCAGGCAATGCAAAAGGATCAACGTCGAAGGGCTCGGCGGCCCATTGGGCGGCCGCGTCCCGCAGCTCTGTTTGACGCCTCACTGTTAACTCCCTGTAGGTTGTCTTTTGCAACCTCAATTGAGTGACAGTGTGCCAGACAAGCCTTCCATTCCGCTTAAGAGAGAGAGTTAAAATCAGGTTAGCGGATCATGTAAAATCCGAATAAAATTGCAGAAAAAGGACTCTCATCACCATATGCCAGCAATGGAAACAGACCGGCAAAGCTTGGAGCGTGAAGCGCTTCGGCAGGATTTTGACTGCTTGAGGCAAGCAGTCCGGGCGGCGGGAGGTATCGCTCTTAGCTATTTCGGTAAGAACCCGAAGGTGCAAACCAAGCCGGACGGCACCGACGTGAGCGAGGCGGATCTTCAGGTAAATGCCTTCCTGGAAGAGCGTTTACGAACCGGCCGGTCCTCATATGGCTGGCTATCCGAGGAATCGGAAGACGACAAATCACGCTTGACGCGTGAGCGCGTTTGGATTGTCGATCCGATCGATGGCACGAGAGCTTTCCTGAAGAACAGACCGCAATGGACGATTTCCGTTGGTTTGGTGCAAGAAGGCCGCCCCATCCTTGCCGCCGTTTTTAATCCGGCGACGGAGGAATTCTTTGAGGCGCGCGCAGGTTCGGGGGCCAAGCTGAATGGCTCGCCTATCCATATTGCTGCAAGCCGGTCCCTAGCTGAGTGCCGTATTATCGCGTCGCGGAATTCGCTTCGTCGCGCAGGTTGGCCAAATCCCATCTTCGACGCGGAATTTCTATCTGTTAACTCAATCGCTTATCAACTCTGTCTGGCCTCTGCTGGCATCGTCGATGCCGTCATTTCCTTATCGAGAAAAAGCGACTGGGATTTGGCCGCCGCTCATCTCATTGTCATGGAAGCCGGCGGAAAAGTCACAACGCACCGCAACGGCGCAATAGGCTATAATGGTATCGAATCACTTCATGAAAGCGTGATCGCCGCCGGCCCAGCACTCCACGGAAGGCTTATCAAACAGGCGGATGCGCTGTCCTTGTAGCTTGGCGAGTTCAAGCAAAGAGAGGTGGATTTATTTTCATGGAAAATAATCAAGCCAGACCGAACAAGCAGCTGCTCCATCTTGTCTTTGGTGGCGAGGTCGCCTCGCTCGACGGCATCGAATTCAAAAATCTCGAATCGCTCGATGTCGTCGGAATCTATCCGAACTATGCGACGGCTTACGATGCTTGGAAGGCCGCGGCGCAAAGTAGTGTCGATAATGCGCAGATGCGCTATTTTATCGTTCATATGCACCGCCTTCTCGAACCTCAGAAGTCCGAGGACGTGCGGGACGAGACCGATCAATAATGATGATCTGCGGTGCCTCTGCCGGGTGTCATGCGGCTTAACGTCTATGGTGTTAAGTCTAAGGAACTGCTAAATAAACAGATCATCTGGGGAACCTATTCGGACGTGCAACAGAAACGCTCAGAACGGCCATCGGACACTGGCGTGGACAAAAATATATTTAGCGACCTCAAGTCAGTTGATCGCAAAGACGATAATCTGCAGTCCAGCTATACGACGAAAGAGGTTGTAAGCCGAATTTGGCGTGAACATTTGCGGCCACGGATGAAACTTCTCATCATCGCCGGTGTTGCCATGTTGTTGACGGCTGCCACAACTGGAGCAATACCGCTTTTGATCCAAAAGGCCGCCGATGATTTATTTGTAAACCGAAATCTCGAGATGCTGAACACAATCACGATTGCAGTCATCGTCGTGACAGTTTTCAAAGCCATCGCTGAATATGTCGGTAAGATCACCATTGTCTATCTCGGCCACCGCTTTATCGCCGATTTGCGGATAAGAATGTTCCAGCACTTGGCGCGCGCCGATCTTTCCTGGATCGAAGATGTTCATTCCGGACGCTTTCTCTCCAGCTTTCTCAACGATGCCAACCGCATCCGGAATACCGCCAGCCGGACGATCGTTGGACTTGGCGAGAACTTAGCTAAGGTCATCATCCTATCGGGCGTGATGATTTGGATGGACTGGCGGCTGGCTAGCCTTATTCTAATTTGCACGCCAGTTGGCGTGCTTATGCTTCGCCGCCAACGCCGGAAAATGCATAAATCGACAAAAAAATCGCTTCAGGAAACCGGTGATCTTTCCGCGCTCGTGACACAAATGTTGCGAGGCATTCGTATCGTTCGCGCCTATGGTCAAGAGGAAAACGAAATCAGCCGCGCCACGAATGTGATCAATAGGACGCTCGAATTTAATATGCGCGGCGCCCGGGCTCAGGCGATAGCAAGCCCCGCCGTTGAGATACTTACAGGAATCGGATTTGCCGCCGCAATTTACTACGCCGGAACGCAGGGCCTTTCCGGCCGTGTAAGCTTCGGACATTTTGTGGGGTTTATGGCCGCCGCTATGCTCATCTATCAGCCGCTTAAAAGCGTTGCGACATTGCAAACGGCCGTACAAGAGGGCGTTGCCGCAGCAAGCCGGGTTTTTGGGATTATCGATAAGCATATTCAGCAAGTCGAAATCGAAAATCCGCCCCCTCTGAAGATTTCCAAGGGCGAAATCCTCTTCGACAATGTTTCCTTTTGTTAC
>BFAS01000175.1 GCA_008974985.1 bacterium MnTg02 | reverse complement strand
GGCCTCACATTAGCGCTCCTATTCCGTATCCTGCTTCTGCTCGGCATTGCATGGATCATCAGCATGCGTGAGCCTATCCTGGAGGTGTTCGGCAAGTCTATTTCTTGGCGAGACGTGATTCTTATGGGTGGCGGATTGTTCCTGCTCGCCAAGGCAACTATTGAGATTCATAACGATATTGAAGTGGAAGATGAGGCGCGGAACGCGACCGGCAGTGTCGGTTTTTTTTCGACGATCGTTCAGATCGTGATTATCGATATGGTGTTTTCGGTTGACTCCATCGTAACAGCGATTGGAATGGCGGAGCATGTCGAAGTGATGATTGCGGCGGTCGTGGCATCCATGATCGTGATGTATTTCGCGTCAGTGGCCATTAGTCAGTTCATCGAGAATCATCCGACGACAAAGATGCTCGCATTGAGTTTTCTATTCCTGATCGGGGCGGCGCTCGTTGCCGACGGGCTGCAATTCCATATTCCGCGGGGATACATCTATTTCGCAATGGCTTTCGCGGGCTTGGTCGAGGTCTTTAATATCTTTGCCAGCAAAAGAAAGAAAAAAATTCGATCGTAAGCATCTTGGAACTCCATACAAAACAAGCTCCTAACTGGTTAACCATTTTCACGCGCCAAGAGTTTGTTGACGTGTCATGAAGTGTTAGGAAACGTTACTTTGCAGTGTCGTTTTTCTCTGCGACCATTTGGCGCGTCATCAAAGACATGTATCAACGCTAAGATTTGTGCATTGCAAAATACAGGGCGTTAACCAGACCTGCTTTTTCCACAAGCGAGACTCTGGAGTGCCTAAAATCAGACAACATCATCGAGCTAATTCCCGATGTTTTACATCGGCAAGAATTTTGACGGGGCAAAAATGAAGTTAAAAAGAGTTTGCGCAGTCCTTACGGGCGTCACGCTGTTAACGATCAGCAATGTGGCGGCTGATCCCTTTGTGCTTTCAGGGGATGCCTTGCGGAGGGCCGTGAGTGGCAAGACTGTTTATCTCAAAACGACATTCGGGATTGAGTTCCCGATTCGCTATCGCCGAAACGGTACGATGAGTTTGAATAAAAGTGTTGTCGCGAAAATTGCCCAGGCTGGCGGTTTTGCGAATGACCGTGGTGTCTGGTGGGTGCGGGATGACCGGCTTTGCCAACGCTGGAAAAAATGGCTCGGCGGCAGAAGCGTCTGCTTTGAGCTTAAGCGTGACGGCAAGACGGTATACTGGCGTTCAAATAGCGGTGGGTCGGGAACGGCCCGCATCGGCCGCTAAAAAGTGTGCGGGCAGAGTCGCGTGTTTTCAATCAAGGCCAATCGAATTGAGCACGCGACCTGTGAGGGAACGGGCGAGCTTGTCGTAGAACATGATCCGCAAAAGTGGAAACCGGTTTTGCAATTAGATGATGTTGAAACCGGCAAGCTAACCCGACCGTCACATACGATCTCCTTCATTCGAGCCTGATGCGATAGCATGCGGTCCATGCGCCATTCCGCTGGACTGCATAAAATTATCGGGACGCTCCGCTCCCCCACTTACGGCAATTACGTCCTCGGCAATGGCATATCGCTGATTGGCACCTGGATGCAGCGTATTGCTGTTGGCTGGCTCACTTGGCAGCTTACCGGCTCTGCGTTCTGGCTTGGTGTTATCGCGTTTGCTGATCTGTTTCCGACAGTAATTATCGGTCCGATCGCGGGGGCTGTTGCCGACCGGGGGGATAAGTTACGCCTGATCCAAATTAGCCAAGCCTTGGCGTGTTTGCAGGCGGCCATACTCTTCGCTTTAACGACAGCCGGGTTTGTGAATATCGCTTGGCTCGCGTTTTTGTCGCTATTTCTTGGGACCGTATCGGCCCTGAATCAACCAGCACGTCTCGCCCTTCTCCCGAGCTTAGTTGAAGCAAAAAATTTCAATTCCGCGATCGGCATTAACTCGGTGATATTCAATCTCGCCCGGTTTATCGGCCCGGCGATCGCCGGACTGATCATTGCCGGCGGCAACATCGCATGGGTGTTTGCTGTCAACGTGCTGTCCTATGTGGTTTTTCTCGTTATTCTCTCTCGACTGCGACTCGTTGAACCGTCGAAATCCGCTCGTGCACGAAAACATTTTTTTCATGATCTCAGAGAAGGTCTTGCCTACACGGCCGGCCATCGCCAGATTGCGGTCAGTCTTCTGCTGCTCATTGCGGTCAGTCTAGGTGCGCGGCCGGTGGTTGAATTGCTTCCGGGATTTGCCGGTCAAGTCTTCGCGGGAGGGCCAACCACGCTTGCACTTTTGACTTCGACATTCGGCGCGGGCGCAATTATTGGTGGCCTTTGGCTGGCCGGTGGGCGGGAGGAACGCAACCTGACATCTGTTGCGCGTTTCGGAGCCATTGGTCTTGCCGCGGCCCTTATTCTTTTTGTTGCGTCGCCAAATTTGGAGATCGCCTTGCCAGCGGCAGCGCTTCTGGGTTTGACCATCGTTGTGACAAGCGCTGGAATACAGACGCTCGTGCAACTCAATGTTGAAAGCGAAATGAGAGGACGCGTTTTAAGCCTTTATGGATTGATCATCCGGGGCGGTCCCGCTGTCGGAGCCTTGACGATGGGCTGGTTTGCCGATTGGATTGGTTTGCGGTGGTCGGTTGCTGGAGGGGCAGGCCTGCTCCTCATCGCTGTTGGTCTGATCACTGTGCGCGAGAGGCGAGCGGGTAGATAAGGAGTCTATCGAATGCGACGGATCAGTCCAGAATCTGGAAAGCATGTCGCCGCTAAGCCATTCAGCGATTGCCATCGGCCAACGGCAACTCGTGTCTTGAACCCGACAAGGCCGTCGGCGCCACCAACATCGTGACCTTTTTTCTCGAGCCGTTCCTGCATCAGTTGCACGCGGTGTCGGCTGAATCCGCCTATTTTTTTCCATTTACGGACGAACGGTCTGTTCGCGGCGAACCGATCCTTCAAATGTCCGATGAAAAGCGCATATAGATCGGACTCATTATAGGTCTTCAGAATGTAAAAATTCTTGGTGGCGATATAGGCCGGGCCGAGCCGGCCGGCGGGCATCAGCAAGAAGCCGGTCTGCTGTTTTTCTTTCGCTGGAAAAGGCTTGCCGTTTACGCGTGTTACGCCGAGTGCCGCCCAATCTGCAAAGGAGTTGCCCTTATCCGGTCCTTCGAGGGCGCACGACACTGTTTGCGGGACGTTTGCCTCAAAGCCCCAATCCCGGCCGGGTTGCCAGCCATGCTTGCGCAAATAATTTGCGATTGAGGCAAGGCTGTCCGGCACGGAATGCCAGATATCCCGTTTTCCATCGCCGTCGAAATCCACGGCATATTGGAGGAATTTGGACGGTAAGAACTGCGGCTGGCCAAGCGCACCGGACCAGGAACTCATCATCTGCTTGAGGGAAATATGGCCCTCTTGAAGGATCTGAATGGCGGCGAGCAGCTCCTCATGGAAGAAGTCTCGCCGTCTCCCCATGAATGCTTGGGTGGCAAGCGCCCGCAGGGCCTTGTGTCTCAAGCGGGCTTTGCCAAAACCGGACTCACGGCCCCAGATGGCCACCACGATGCCGCGCGGCACGCCATAAGTCTTTTCAATGCGGGCAAGGGTCGGCTTCCATTTTGCGAGGAGACGGCGACCCTGGCCCACCAGGCCGTTCAAGCGGGATTCCTTGAAATAGAGCCCCGGGCTGCCGAATTCCGCCTGGCGCTGCACGCGAGGCACCTTTGCCGCGACACCGGGGGGGCGGAGGTCTGGAAGGCGCCAATTCAGTTTGAGCCCACCGAGCGCGAGATCAAAGGTGCGGCGCGTGAGACCACGGGAGTTTGCTTCCCTCCAAAGCGGGCCATTCACCCAAGCGCGAAACTGTTTCTCGACCCTTTGCCGGTAGGGGCTTGCTTCGGCCGAAGCTGCAAATCCGGATAGGCCGGAGATAAGGCAAAAGGTGAGAGCGAATCGTGAAAAGACGTGCACTGCATCAGGTTCCGTTTTGAGTCCGATAGAAATTAAATTCCTATAG
>BFAS01000174.1 GCA_008974985.1 bacterium MnTg02 | reverse complement strand
CCCTCGTCGATCCCGAGAAGAACCTTCTGGGTCTCTTCGACCAGCCGGTTGTGCTCGGCATGGAACACGTGGTGGACCGCCGTCAGGGCGATGTTCTCATTGGCGCGGCCGTCGCCGGTGACGAAATGCGCATCCAACAGCTCGTTGTCATAAAAGCCCGGCGCCAACACGTCCAAAATCGAGCCTATCTCGCCATCATTTTGGGGCGTCAGCACCGTAATTACAGGACCCGGGCCGGTGGGGGTCGCACCCGCCACCGGGGAGGCGTTATGCGCGATGTCGGCGAGGAAGTTGCCGCTGGTGCGAACCGCGAGGGACGCGTCAACCGGCACAGCCAGGTTGCCCTCGAGGAGGGTTTCGTCGCCCGAGTTGGGGATGCCGTCCGGGTCCAAAGTCACAAGCTGCGGCAAGCCACTCGGGCCGAGAATGAAATTGCCGTACTGGTCGACCGCCATCTCGGGTACGGCGAGGACGTCGAGATCGTCGAGCTGGATGCCGAGAATGTCGCGCGCCTGGGCCTTCAAGACGCCCCAGGTCGCCATGCCGCCGAGGGGAATATCATTGCCGTTACCGTATATACCGTCAACGAGATCAACATTGTTGAGCAGCTTGCCGGTGGCGATGGGCCGTTCGCCGAGACCGTCGCCGAGGTCAGCCAGCACATAGGCGCGCAGGAACACCTGATGCGACGCGTTCTCGCCAAAGGTTTGGTTCTGGTCGACGAACGGCGTGTCGGTGTTGACGAACTCGTGGATGTCGTCGAGGCTCTCATCAAACAAGGGCGTAGCAGGATCGTCACCCACAAAATCCTCGGCGCCGCCAAGATTGGTGGCCCGGGTTAGGATCAGGAAGTTGGGGGCGCCCGGGGTCGTGTCATACAAGGGATCATCCAGTTGCAGCGGCATGAACACAAAGCCGCTTTGGCCCTTGGCGATAAAGTCGAGGCCGTGGTCGAAGAACTGGCCGAAGAATGTGAACCACGCGTTAAATGACGCCGACAGGCCCTCGTCGGGCGCGGCGTTCGGAATGAAATTTAACCCGACGATTTCGCCTGTCACCGGATTGGTCGTCAAGAGGGAGGGTTCGCCTTCCCCCGCGGCATCGTTTGCAGCCGGATTGTTCACCGTCTGGTCGACGATCAGGTTGGAGATGGTGCGCGGCTCAGAGTCGTTCACAACATCAGCAGTCTGGGCATAGGTTGTAGGGTCGTCTACCGCCAAACCTCCGGGACCCAATAGGTCAAACGTCAGATCTTCCGCGTCGCGGAACACCGCTTCGGTTGAACGCGGGAAGATCGTGTCTTGCGCGCCGAATAATTCATTGCCGGGGACCAGATTATTGAGCGAACCGTCAACTGTGCGCAGCCCCAGAAACGAGACCTCGTTCGGGATGAGGCCGAGGAGAATCGACTGGCTTACGAGAAGGGCATCTTCAACACTGAGCCCATCAACGAGCAACCCGAAGCCCGTTAATTGGTCCTCGCTTTGCGTATCAGCCGCGTGCTCTTCCGCAATCAGGATCTGTGCAAGAATAAATTCGATATCATGTTTGACTAACTGAACCATTTTAGAACTCCCCTACGCAACCAGCGCAACTGTTAACTTACTTCAACTTCACCTGACTTAAGTCATCTTCACCTAACTTAAGTCAGTTTTACCTTGTTTTCTCAGGCCTCTCAAACTTTCAAAGCCGCGTCACTTGTCCCCGCTCCATCTTTATCAATTGTTTTCCATTCGCCAATGGTTGAAATGACTTTTGCGGCGACTCTTGTACATTAACCTTACTCATTAACACTATATTTCATCTATCTCAGCCCATACGTCCCAACAATTCCGAGATCAAAGCATTGACCGTCGAAATGCCGAAATATATCGCGCTGAATTTTTTGATTGTTCGTCGCTACTGCTTGGAGTAGCCGGTATGATTGTTTCGCGAAATTTAATACCGCGGCATGAGCCATAGTCAAGCCGACCAATAGGCCCACGCAAACTGCGATTAAATCCGTATAGACTCCCACGCAACGCTCCACCTGAAGCCTCCGCGACCCGACTAAGGTCCCTACTCTAACCCAACTATAGTCCAACCACCGGGCTTAAGTCGACCCACTACATACGACTTTCGGACCATAGCCGATATAATTTTGCCATACTTTCGCCATTTCGGCTGTAGCTATATAGCAACAGTTAAATTAATTCCCGTTAGGACATTCACAGTATTTGGTTAGCGCACTACATAGTCATAGGTTGAGCCAGTGCCTATTTATCATGGGTTAGGGCTGCGTATCCCTTTGATATGATGTGGAGTATCAAAGACGCTGCGCATCCCTTTGATATGTAGCGAAGTCCAAGGGCGCTAGGCATCCTTTGATATAATGACGAGTATCAAGGATGCTCCGCATCCCTTTGATATAATGTGGAGTATCAAAGACTTCTAAGTTAGGATAAGCGCATACGGATGGTGGAAACGAATGGGATGCGCATTTGTTGGACGGTTCGGCGGCATTAATGACACTCTCATCCACAGGGTCAAATGCCGCTAGGTTGGTTCTCAAATCGGGACTCAACGCGGTAACTTAATAAACAAAAAATCATGTAATAACGAGCAAGCAGCCGCTACAGTGCGATCGATTTATAAGACCTTCGGCTACATCTGCGTGTGGAGAGCTCCAGTTGCCGAAAATGGTCTAGAGGGCTGAGTTTGTCGGGAAGAGCAAAGTTGTGCAAAGCGTAAAAAAGAATAGTTTCCAAATCGCGATGGGGCTTATTCGGCGGCAATTCGTTAAGGTCTTTGTATTTTCGCTGTTTTTGAACCTCACTATTCTTGTTGTTCCTCTATATATGCTCCAAATCTACGACAGAGTTCTGTCGTCCCAGAGCACTGACACTCTCATACTACTAACAGTATTGGCAGTCAGTCTTCTGGTTGCGATGGCTCTGGTGGAGATTGCCCGGTCATGGCTTCTGGTGCAATCCGCGACTTGGCTCGACAGCGCGCTTAGCAGTGCGCTTTTTAAGCTTGCTCTCAATAATCGCCTCGAAGGCCAGGACATTTCGATCAGTCAACCGATGCGCGAGCTTGAGACGGTGCGGTCGTTTTTAACAGGCCCCGGTCTCCCAGCCTTATTCGACACGCCATGGGTTCCGCTTTATCTGGCGATCATCTTTATCATGCATCCAATTTTTGGCTGGATCGCCATGTTTGGCGCTTTCGTCATTCTCACACTCGCTATTATTAGTGACCTTGCCACCAAAAGAGCGACACGAGAATCGTCTACCCACAATGTGACCTCGAATAGCTTTCTGGATTCACTGGCGCGCAATGCAGATGCCATCCATGCGATGGGAATGGTTGGCAGCCTTAATAAACTGTGGTTGCGGACACACGAAGCAGGCGTCGCTTGGCAGGAGGTCGCCGGAGATAGAGCAGGCGTCGTCAACTCGATCGCCAAGGCCTTCCGAATGTCACTACAGATTGCAATCCTAGGATCCGGCGCATACCTCGCCATTCAACAAATTATTACACCTGGCGTAATGATCGCGGCTTCCATCATCATGAGCCGCGCCTTGGCGCCGGCGGAAGCGGCGATCTCCAATTGGCGTAATTTTATTGCAGCGCGCCAATCACACCTTAGGTTGAAAGCACTCCTAAACAATCCGACTGCCGATCGGGACGAGCAAACGCAATTGCCGCCTCCAACAGGGCGCCTCCAAGTCGACAAGGTTTTCATGCGCCATACCGGAAATAAGGGATGGCTGCTGCAGAACCTGACGTTCGAATTAGATCTCGGGGATATGCTCGGAATCATTGGGCCTAGCGGCATCGGAAAGTCGACATTAATACGGTTACTCATTGGCTTAGCGAAGCCAAATCTTGGCACCGTGCGGGTTGACGGCGTGGAGATATGCAATTGGTCGTTCGAGGAAGTGGGGCCCCACATTGGCTATGTGCCTCAAGACGTCGAATTGCTGGTCGGGACTGTCGCTGACAATATTCGGCGTTTCAACAATTCCGATGAACCTGAAAAAATCGTGTCCGCTGCGAAGCTTGCTGGCGCGCATGAAATAATTTTACGGCTGCCGGACGGTTATGACACCGTACTAGGCGAAGGCGGGAGTAAGATTTCTGGAGGCCAGCGCCAACGCATTGCGCTCGCCCGAGCACTCTATGACGATCCGAATTACATTATCCTTGATGAGCCAAATGCCAATCTCGATCAGGACGGGCAGCATGCTCTGCAACAAACACTCATCAGTCTAAAGAAGCTCGGCAGAACCCTCATAATTGTTTCCCATCATGCATCCGTATTGAAGGTGGTCGACAAATTATTGGTTTTGACGCCGGGCAATGAATATATTTTTGGTCCCCGAGATTCAGTATTCGAAACGCTTAAAGGCCAGGCGCCAATAGCATCTGATCGCCCACGGCGCGCTGAAACCGCATAAGTGCAGGAGAAGACGGGTACAATGAACCAAAATACGGGCTCAGCCCATGGGATTTTCGCGGAAGTCTCTTATCCAAATCGCAAGGCCGGAACCCGCAAGGCATTGTTTCTCGGCATTTCGGTAATCGCGATAACCGTTTGTGGCGCCGCATATTGGGCTGCGACTGCCCCTCTATCGAGTGCTGTTGTTGCGCAGGGACAAATTGTTGTTTCCGGGAAGCGCAAACAGGTGCAGCATCGTGATGGTGGCAGGGTTGGCAAGATCAACGTCCGCGACGGATCGATCGTCAAGGCCGGCGACGTTCTGGTTGAGCTTGAAGATAAAGAATTGAATTTGCGGCATTCGCTCATGCGAACGGCCTATTTCTCTGCACTGGCAACTAAGGCGCGCCTCGTCGCTGAAAAAGATACGAGCGAAAAACTCGAATTCTCTGAGAAATTGGTCAAGGCGGAAGCTGAATACCCCCCGATTGCCGTTATGATGGAAAATCAACGCGAGGTATTTCACGCGCGTCGAAAAGAAAAAGAAGGGCAGATCGTTGTCCTGCGACAGAGGATTGCGCAAACAAAGGAAGAGATCCTCGGATATCAGGCCGAGAAGGCGGCAGCGCTGGAGCAAACCCGGATTGCAAAAACCGAATTTAAATTGCTGCAAAAGCTGCTGGCCGATGGTCATACAACGCGTACGCGCGTCGTGTCCCTCGAGCGAGAGCTTGCTCAGCTCACCGGCAATGTTGGTAAATTCAGGTCATTGGTTGCGCGCGCGCATGCCAATATCGGGGAAGCCCGATTGCAGATCCTGCAAGTCACAAAGCAATTTCGCGCTGAAACGTTGAAAGAGATGACGGAGATCCAGAACCGGATCTATGACCTACGGGAAAAATCGGAATCCACGGCTGATAGAATAGAACGGCTACGTATCCGAGCGCCTTCCAGCGGCGAGGTTGTGAATATGAAGTTAAGCACGGTCGGCGGCGTGATCCAGCCCGGGGAAACAATTTTGGAGATTGTTCCAAAAAATGAAAGGCTCATCATACGAGCCCGAATACGCCCGGTCGACGTCGATCAAATTTCCGTTGGACTTGAAACAGAGGTGCGCGTAACAGCCTTTAAACAGAGAAACACGGCACCTCTGAATGGAAGGGTCATGTTGGTTTCGGCAGACGCGCTGACGGACGACCGCTCAGGGGAAAGCTACTATCTGGCAGAGATCAGAGTCATTGATACCCCGGAGACATCAGCGATTATAAATAGGCTCCATCCAGGTATGCCTGCTGAAGTGATGATCAAAACAGGTGAAAGAACTGCACTGGCTTATCTGGTTCAACCTATCTTGGATAGTGTGAACCGTGCCATGCGGGAACGGTAAACCCAAGCATATGCTGGAGGAAAAAGGCGAAACAGAGCGCATCGCAATACGGTTTTGTGTTTCTTGAAACGCTTATAATAAACCTAAAGACAAAGCAGTTGTCGCATAACGGTTTAGGGCGGTTTATGATAGTTCCCAACGCGCTCAAACTTTGATTATCTGAAGCAAAGTCGATTTTTATGTTGGAGGCAGATCAGTATGGCGTTCGGTATAGGAAAATCTAAGAAAGCTAACGAGAAGCAAGCAACGGAAATGGCAACAAAAGAACAAGACCCATCCTCAGAAACGACTGATCAAGTTAAGGGAGAGGAACAGAAAATCCAACCGGTTATAACACAGGCGGGTTCCGAAAAGCCTGGCAATGCCCGGCAACTTCCTCCCCATATGTCGCAGGTTTTACAGTCAAAGCTTCTGGCGGCAAATTTTGGTAATATCATTACCGTTCTGATGCAATCGCCCGGGCACAAGAAATTGACCTTGGAGGATCTTAACTGGTTGGTTTTGCCAGCTTTGCTCAACAACCAGTTTATTGTCGCCGAGGGACGCAGAAAAGATAGCGGCTATACGATTCCAGTCGGCTTGGCACTGTGGGCCAAAGTTTCTGAGGACGTCGATAAAATCCTAACTGCCAATCTTAATGACCCCATTAAGATGACTAACAAAGATTGGCGGAGCGGAGAAATCTTCTGGCTGATTGAATTAATCGGCGATAAGCGTTTTATACGTTCGATGATGGACAATCTGAACAAAAACGTTTTCAAAGGTCAGCCCGTTAAGTTCAGAACGATGGACGAAAACGACAATAAGGTCATCAAGACACTTCGTTCGCCTGAGAGCAAACCGAGCGATGAAAAGCCGAGCGAGAACGGTTCTGGCGAGGCGAGCCCTAGCGAAAGCTAAAATCGCATATGGGGGTCCCAATCTATCTTCGGTTGGGAGCCCCCCATAATGCCGGCGGACGCTTAGCGTCTTTTCGATTTTGATGGGCTCCAAATCAAACCCTAACTTTTTGTTTTACCGTGCAACTTAATCGGAAAACCGGTTCCCACTTTTCCGGAAGCACTCTAGTCGCCCGCGAACTCAATCGTTTGCCCTGCGCCGCGCGTCGCGAAACGCATCCGCACAGGCGGCACCGGTTGTCTAGGCGTTGAAACTTTGCCACGTCCCGGCCTCCGCTCCCTATCGCAATCAGACCAAATCCACATCAGTCATGATTTCTACAAGCGCCGGACCCGGCTCGGCGATTGCTTCGGCAAGCACGGTCTCTAGATTTCCGGCGTCCGTCACCCGGACGCCTTTGCCACCGCAAAGTCGCGCATAAGCGGCAAACCCCGGATTATGAAGAGCGGTTTGCCACACCGGCCACTCACCCGCCCTCTGCTCCTTGGAAATTTTGCCAAGCTCGGCGTTATTCAGGAGCACATGAGTAATGTCCATCCCGTATTTCACTGCCGTCGTGAACTCCATCATATATTGCCCGAACCCCCCATCGCCACTTACGGAAAGGACCTTCCGCCCTTTATAGTCATCGAAATCTTGGGTTGCTGCCCAAGCACCCATTGCGGCTGGGAACGAAAAACCGATGGACCCCAGATAGCCGGACATCAAAACGGATTGACGCTTGCACTCAAAATAGCGGCCAAAAGAATAGGTGTTATTTCCCACATCCACAGCGATAATTGCATCCGCCGGTGCGGTCCTTGTAAGCGCGTCGAATACGGCTGCGGAACTAATGCCATTGCCGAGATCATCACGAACCCGGCCGGCCTTTTCGTCCCGCCAACCCCGCCACCGCTCGGCAAGCTCCTGCAGTTGGTTTTGTGCTGAAATCTGATCCGCGATCTGCTCGCTCATAAGCTTCGCGGTCACCCCAATTTCGCCCCAGACCGGAAGGGTGACGGCATGAAACTTGCCGAGCGCCATGCGCTCAAAATCAACCTGGATAATCGGTTTCGAAGACTCGATGCCTGTATGGTTCGAGAAGGACGATCCAAAGGCAATAATAAGATCGCATTCATTCATAAACCAGCTGGCAATGGGTGTACCGGAGCGGCCAAGAACGCCGGCTGCATTCGGATGATCATCCGGGATCTGGCCTTTCGCCTTGAAAGTAGTCAGCACCGGTGCGCGTAGTTTCTCCGCAAGACCAACGACATCCCCCATGGCTGCTCGCGCACCATAACCGGCGATAATAATCGGACGTTTGGCCGTCGCAATCATTTCGACCGCTTTTTGCATGATCTCCTTATCAGGACTAATCATCGGTGTCGCAAGACGGCCATGTGGTCCAGAGGCTCTCGCGTCACCCGCGGGCAATGTCTGCACATCATCTGGGAAAATCAGATGGGCGACGTCGCGCTCCACGATCGCGTTCTTCAGCGCCAGCGTCATAAGTTCGGCGTGGTTCGAGGTGTGTAGAACGGTTTGGCTAAAACGGCTTACGGCCTCAAAAGCAGACGCCAAATCAATCTCTTGGAAAGCACCCGGCCCAAACACTTGGACATTCACCTGACCGGTCAGGGCCAGCACCGGTGCACGGTCGACCTTTGCGTCCCAAAGCCCGGTCATCAGATTTGTCGCGCCAGGTCCGGCAATGGTCATGCAGGCGGCGGGCTTATCCGTAAGCTTCGCGTAACCGGAACACGCAAACGAGGCCGCGCCTTCGTGACGGATGCCGATATATGAAAGTTTGCCCTTGGATTCCTGCAGGCGTAGCGCGTCGGCAAGACCAAGATTGGAATGCCCAACCATGCCGAACACACGTTTGACGCCCCAGTTCCCCATCGTTTCGACCATCACGTCGCTGATGGTTCGCGCCCGCTCTGGCTCCTGGGGCAAACCCATATAGATGCCGTCTTCGCGGACCTCGACGACGTACATGTCTTGGCCCGAATCCTCATGACCGCCCGGCGGTTTTCCGGTCAGCGGATGAAAATCCCAGCCATGCCATGGGCAGCGCAACCAGCACTTGCCGTCAATGCCTGTCTCAATCGATCCCTCCCCGAGCGGTCCTCCCTGATGCGGACAGCGATTGTCCATCGCCGCATATTGTCCGTCGAAATGCACCAGCGCGACTTGCTTGGACGCCACCGAAATGCTTTTAACGCGCCCGTTGGGCAGCTCGTCGATTTCGGCTACCTTGTGCCAGTTCAGCTCCCTCGCCGCCTCATCCATGGCCTCTTACCTCACACATGATTAGACTGATCCAAAACTGATGCCGATACCGCTCTAGCGAACCAATCGCCGCTCCTCTGCATATGTGCTTATTCTTGGAACACGGCCATCCCGCAGAGAGTTCTGTATCCCCTCCCAATAGCTGGTTTTTAGAAGATCCGAGTGGTGTTCGCGGAAATGATTACGAAGCGAACGATCCTCGATCCTTAGCCCTGCCTCGACTTCCTCTGGAAGGAAAACAACGCCATCCTCAAAAAACCAGTCGGGGATGTCTTCCTCACCTTCCAGCCGGCCTAAATTGGTTCGAATCTTGACATCGGTCAGCTGCTCGACCGCGTCATAATCGAACAAGTAAACTTTCAAAATCTTGCTGACCCCATAATTCCGTCCGTCAAGATCCCTGTTGAAGATGTTGGCGGCAGCATTGTTCTTGATGCAATAACCGAGGTTGGCAACGGCTGTCGCAGCTTCGGCTTTCGATGCTGTCTGCAGGAATATCGGCAGTGGGGTCACTTTCAACTGCACAATGAGATTTTGAAGATCACCTTATCGCCTTGTAGGGTGACATTGCTCGCGGCGTTGGCCAGGAGGTCGTCCAGGACCTCGACCGCAAACCACCCCTTGGGCAGTTCGAGATTGTGATAAATAATATTATCGAGCATGCTGCCTGCCCGATTGATATTGTGCACGCGCTTATACTTGTTGAGCACCGACTCGACGCCCTCAAATTCACCCCACTTATAATTCTCAGTTGGTTTGTCCCGGATCACCTTCAGCACAAACGACGAGGATGGTGCCGAGAAGGCGATCGCGACGGTGCCGCGAAAACCGGCGGGCGTCTCAAAGACCTCTCCCGTGCTCAGAAGTGCGGTCTTCAGTTCCTCCATCACCGCGACCTTGCCGACATGGTTGAAGCCGATGGTCGAGTAATGGAGCCCCAAGGGCCGTTTTGGCATAAGACTGCGAAGGAATGCCGCCAATTCGTGATAATGCGCGTTCGTAACGTGGAAATTCGCCAGCGTTGAGCTGAACATGTACTGCAAATCGTCACTGTCGAGCAGAACGGCATCCACAAAAATTCCGTCTCCTTCATTCAGGAACGCGATGGCGAGGGGCACATCACGCTTCCCTCTCATCAGGATTCTGCCGACGAGATAGGCGCCGCGGTTCCTATAAAAACCCGCGTCTATCATCTGGATTTTGCCAAAACCTGTATTAGACTCCTGCGACAAACCAAGAACCTGGTTGATCCGTTCTGCAACCCGCTCCGCATCACGCTCTAAGTTCCGGAAATTAATTTTGAACCGCGGAATTTGCATAATTTCCCGTGCATTTTCCGGCAACAGCACTGAGCTGTAGGCGATTTCCCGGAATATCAGAGAGGATGGCGGTTTTTTCCGGCGCGTCGCCGCACTATTGGAATAGGCGACGGGCCGCCATTGATCTTGATAGATCATCCGACGCGTGGAATGCACGAATGAAAATGCTAAATCCGCGTGATAGCGGCCATCAATCAATGCCAGATAATGGGTTTCGAGTTCGCTCCAGAAGGAATCTTTTTCCTGAACTTCTGGGCAGAACATTTGCAATAGCGGAGCAAGTTTGATGATGCTTGTGCTGTAACTGGCGAGCCTCTCCTGGCTGAGTTCGAGAGATGCGGGCCAATCACGCTGTTCGAAAGCCTGTTTCGCAAGCAGTGGAATTGCGCGCGATCGTGCGTAGTAGTCCTGAAAAATCTCCAATATCAGGCGGGCAACAATTTCGATTCTTTCCGCTTCGGAACCGGCTTGTTCCAACTCATAAAGCCCGGCATATTTGATATCTTCCGTACGGAGATTATCGGTTTTTCCAGATAACGCATCAGTCATTAAAAACGGCCTTCGCAGAGGTCCAAGCGCGTGAGAATAGATCTCGCGCGCATTTGTTCAAAGATCAAGGGTAACATCTTGACCACAAATACTCTTCTGATTATATGCCGGATCTCAAAGGCACCGGACACTCTCCGCGCCCGGTCGCCATAGTCTTTGCGCTGCGTTTAAAGCCTAATGCAGGCCTGGATACGGTTCCTGATTTCCAAATCCGTTCCCTCTTCCCGATCAAACAAGATAACGTCTGACGGCATCCTCATCCCATATCATTCCAAGACCCGGTCCCCGCGCCAGAACTTTTCCATTTTCGGCATCAATAGGATCCTGCAAAATGGGCCGTGCCTTATCGAGATATTCAAGCCAATGAGCAGTTGGTGTCAGGTTCAGCATATGTGCGCTTGCCTCAATAAATACGTGGCTTGAAACCGGCAATGAAGCCGCTTCGGCTTGCGCCGCCGCCTTCAACCAACCTGTGACACCACCGATTTTCATGATGTCCGGCATTGCAAAATCACACGCCTTGGCGGCAATCGCCTGTGCCATGCCCTGTGGGAACCACCAATTTTCCCCTGTTTGGATCGGAATTTTCCCGGCAGCCCGAACCGTTGCGTGGCCGATCAAATCTTCCGCCGGAACCGGCTCCTCCACCCACTCAAGGTCATATTCGCAGAGCCGCTCAATACGCCGAATGGCTTCTGGAACGGTCAGCGTTTGATTGTAATCCACCATCAGCTTGACATCATCGCCGATGATTCCACGAACAGCAGCTACGGTTTTCACGTCCGCAGCCAGATCGCCATCTCCGATTTTGATCTTGATCGCTTTGAACCCACGTTCGAGAGACCGTTCAATTTCGCTTCGATCTCTAACCGGATCGACACTGCCATAACTGTCATAGGCTGGAATTGGCGCCAGCTCGCCGCCTAAGAATTCGGCCAAGGGCGCGTCGTGAGCGCGTGCTAAGGCATCCCATAACGCCATATCGATGCCCGATATCGCCATACCGAGCAGCCCTTGGCGGCCGAGAAGCCGGAATGTCTTTTCAAAATCGCGCATTCGCGCCAAAGGTGCGACGGATTTCCCCTTGATCAGTTCGCCAAGCTGGTCAATGAGACTGACGAGCGGTTTCAAGGTGAGGACCATATAGCCGAAAATGTAGGCGTGGCCGGAAACGCCCTCTTCTGTTTCGACATCAATAAGGACGAGGGGTGCAGACGGAATTTCCCCCGCCGCCGTTTTCAATGGCCGCAGCAACGGGACATCCACAGCGCGTGACCGCACAGTTTGGATGGTCGGCTGTTGTATGACCGAGCTCTTTTCGAAGCCCATCGCCTTACCGCGACGCCCCGTCCCAAGCCATTTCATTGTCCCAGACGTTCTTAGGCAAAGGCAGACCGGCGAAATCTGCATCCACTAGCGGCCGGTCGGGCGCAATACCAAGCTTTTCCAAAACGAGCATAAGCTGGCGGCTATGTTGGCCGGAATGCCAACCGGTGCGCTCAAGGACTTCGTGCAGCGTCACGTCGCCATAATAGACGTTGCCGGGTTGCGAGAAATCTGTGTCAGCACCCCCCGACTCCCACCAACGGTTGAGGCGCGCGATCACGCCGTCCGCATAATCAAGCAAATCATCGTGCTTTTCGAGATGCGGCGGCAGCTTGCTGATCAGTGCTTCGTATGTGTAGGGCGCGTCATGTTCAACGCGGTTCAGGAAAACATCGGGAATCTGAAAAATATGATAGCTCAATTCCCGGTAGGTGCGCGGCCTGTCCGGCAGAAGCGTATCAAGTTCGGCCTCAGGAATTTGCGCCGTAAACCGCCGAGCCCCGTTCAAAATACCACTGATCCGCGATACCATTTCGGCCGGCGCCAGCATGTCATGGCCGCCCCATTCAAAGCCCGCCACGCGGGCCACATCCCGGAACACGGCACCGTTCGCCCAATCCGTGCCACGGGCAACAATCGGCACCAATTTGATGCCAAGGGCCGCCAGTTCCACAAAACCTTTTTCATCCTGGAGCACGTTTATCGACTCGAACTCCATGCCATTGTCCAGGAGAAACTCCTTGGTTTTCAAGCAGCTCGAACACCCCGGTTGCCAGTACACTTTCAAAGGCTCTTGTTGATCAGTCACAGTCATTTCATGCATCTCCTCAAGCCGGACACGCAATGAGTTTGCCGTCATTTGCGCGGTTTGGCAATTCCAGCGCTGAATAGGCAGCGCCTTAGTTTGAGTTTTCTGACGTTCTGTTTGTATCGGATCGCCATTAGGCGGTCGCCCAACCAGTTCTGCAATGAGCTATCGGCAAAAGTTGGTGACGGCATAGATGGGTAAGGCGGCGTATCGTGGGGGTGTTGACGCCTCCACTTCTCCAGCAAAGGAGTGATACGCCGTGACCGAGGATAACGTTTTCAAGCTGGCT
>BFAS01000173.1 GCA_008974985.1 bacterium MnTg02 | reverse complement strand
GATTGAGCGGTGGCCGTTTGAACCGTCAAGAAAAGAAAAAGTGCGCCGTGGGAATAATCGCCACGCCTGAGGTGTACACGTCTTAGGAAATCAAACACTCAAGATAGGAGCGCTGCCCCCCCCATGACTAATTTCCTCAACTTGGCTGTTACGCCGATCCGTGTATCGGTTATCGCGTTAGGACTTGCATTTGTTTCAGCCCAGCTTCTAGGTGCCCCCGCCTTCGCGGCCAGCTCCGATCCGACGCCGGCTCCTGCGCCAAAGAAATGCAAGAGGGGCTATGTTTGGAGCAAGAAGCTGAAGAAGTGCGTTAGGCGGACGTCCGAGATTCTCACCGATGATGATTTTTACGCCCAGGCTTGGGTCCATGCGAAGACCGGCGAACACCAGACCGCACTTGATCTTCTCTGGCGCATTAAGAACCAAAAGCAAGCCAAGGTCTTGAATTATATCGGATATAACACGCGCAAGCTCGGCCGGGTCGAAGAAGGAATTGGCTATTACCATAAAGCCCTTGCGGTCAATCCGAATTACAATAAAGCGCGCGAATATCTCGGCGAAGGTTATTTGCAGACCGGAAATCTTGCCAAGGCAAAGGCAGAGCTATCCGAAATTGAAACGCGCTGCGGCCGGGATTGCAATGAATATCAGCAACTCGCCAAGGCGATTTCAGACTTTAA
Source organism: bacterium MnTg02 (assembly GCA_008974985.1). GTDB lineage: Bacteria > Pseudomonadota > Alphaproteobacteria > Rhizobiales > BFAS01 > MnTg02. Next base: position 5,343 of record BFAS01000173.1, on the reverse strand, counting down.
GACCCGCCTGAATTAAGTACGGCCGGGTCACAAGCAATCGCTCCTAAATGGACTTGCAGGCGGTGCGTCAGGCGCCGCCTGTTTTCTTTTTCAGCTGTGCTATTGGGCGCGTGCTCAAACGGTAGATAGCCTGCCGCAAAATATTTGGTACAATTTTTCGCGAGATTCCGTGATTTATTGTTCACGGCGTGTTTTAGCCGCGTTGATTGATCCGCGCCTAGAGTTGGCCCTCCAATCGATTGCAGAGACTTATGGAGGTTCAACGGATGAAAACGATTATTTCTGTGTGCGGCAGTCTGGCGCTTTTGACATCGATCTCGGCAGCCAGCGCAAACCCTAACGTTGCGGGTCCTACTTTCGAGCGCGCTGGAAGCACGATCATTTTCGCCCAAAAATGTGATTCCGGTTTTGAGTGGGACGAGCAGCTTGGTAAATGCATTCAACGGCGCCGTGGCTCTTTTTAGCGCGCTCAAATCGCCAGCAGCCAATCCAATCCATTAAAATTCAGTCGTAATCCGGCAGCTTGCGAGCCGCGCAGCCATGCGTGACTGGCAAGCTGCCCGTCTGTTCTGCCTATTGTACGGGCGGGAGGGCCGCACTGCGCAATGTACGCGGTTGAAGCAGGAAGCGCCGCGGATTAACCGAGACGAACCATAGGTCGATGCAAAGAAATTTGGAGGCCACGCCCGGACTCGAACCGGGGTAAACGGATTTGCAGTCCGCTGCGTCACCACTCCGCCACGTGGCCTTGATGGGAAACCGGAGTGATATAGCACTTTCCTTTTAAGTTAGCACCCATTCTGAATGCGCTTTCTTGGCGTTTTCAAAAGGCCTATCGGTGCGCCCCAAGATCCCCCATGTGATCATGTCAATCTGGCTTTCTCCAAGACGGGACAATCTGAGTTCTGGCGGCCTCACCCGCAATGGATTAATATTCGCGCGTTGATGCCTTTTCCGATTCGATGCAATGCCCCTTTCCATATTGAAAAATTTGGCCGGGGTGGATCTAGCCGCGGGAGATAATGTTGATGGATTTTGCGGCCGCACGCGCCAATATGGTGGACTCTCAAATCCGGACGAATGACGTCACGGATCGCCGTATATTAAATGCCATGAATGAACTGCCGCGCGAGGCATTCGTACCAGCGTCTGTGCGCGATCTCGCTTATATGGACGAGGAGATCGCGCTCGCGGGCGCAGCGCCTGGTCGTAAAGGGCGTCGTCTGATGACGCCGATGGTTTTCGCAAAACTTGTTCAAATTGCCGACATTGGGCCAGGGGATTTGGTTCTCGATGTTGGCTGCGCGACAGGGTATTCGACGGCCACATTGGCGAGACTTGCCGATGCCGTCGTCGGTCTTGAAACGGATGAGGGTTTTGCGGACCAAACCACGAAAGCGCTGTCAAATCTTGGCATCGACAATGCCGCAGTTGTAACCGGTCCGCTGGAGGAGGGCTATGCGAGCGAAGGCCCTTATGATGTCATCATGTTGAATGGCGCGGCATCGCACATCCCGGACGCGCTATTCGATCAGCTGAAACATGGCGGGCGCTTGGTCGCGGTCATTTCGGATGCTGGTTTTGGCAAGGCTCATGTCTATAAAAGGATCAATGAGGAAATTTCGAGCCGCGCCAGTTTCGATGCCAGCGCACCGGTCCTCCCCGGCTTCGAGCGGAAACCGGCTTTCGTATTCTAAAACTCTATTGCTTGCTATGATTCGCGGCTGAAACTGCGCTGTAACTGTGTTTTCGGGAAGATACGAGCCCGGATTCTGTGGCCAAAATGGTACTTTTGGGGAAAAACTGTCCAATTGGTGGCGGGAATCCTAGTCACTCCGTAGATAAGGGGCGCCAAAGCCACGAATATCACTTTGCAGTTCTACATGCTGTAGCTACCTTCGCTCAATAATTAAAATACGCTGCGTAGAACGTCAAAAAATGCAGCGGGGGAAAATAATAGGGGCACGATGATTGCACACCGAAACAGAGGTGCAACGGTCTGTACACAGGCTCTGTGGCGCTGCATGGGTGCAGCGGCGATCGGGGCTGTCGTCGTCGGTGTAAGCAATCCAAGTGTCGTACTGGCTGAAACGCTTAATGCGGCCTTGGCGTCGACCTATGTCGGCAATCCGACACTGAACGCTGAAAGAGCAAAATTACGGGCCATCGACGAAGAAGTTCCGCTGGCGCGCTCCGGCTATCGGCCGACCATAACGGGGTCGGGGTCCGTGACCGAGTCACATAGTAACACCAGCCCAGCCTCGCCCAGCGACGGCAAGAATATCTCGAAAGACTATGCCGTATCGCTTGGTCAGACGGTCTTTAGGGGCTTTCAAACGATCAATTCAATTCGCGAAGCCGAAGCCAATGTTTACGCGGGCCGGGCGGACTTGCTCAATGTCGAGCAGACGACGCTGTTAAGCGCAGTCACGACCTATATGAATGTTTTCCGCGATATCGCCGTTGTCCGTTTGCGGCAGAACGATGTGAAAGTTCTTGCCGAACAGCTGCGAGCGACGCAGGACCGGTTTCGTGTCGGCGAGGTGACGAAAACGGACCTTGCGCAAGCCCAAGCCCGGCGCAGCGGTTCAGTCTCGCAGCTTACTCTCGCCCAGTCCAATCTCAAGACCAGCCGGGCGGAATATGAGCGGATCATTGGGCATCCGCCAAGCAATGTCGGGCAACCGTCGCTGCCAAACTCGCTATTGCCGCCAGTTATTGACGAGGCGCTTGCGAATGCCAGCGACGAAAATCCAGCATTGCAGGCGTCTTTTTTCCGGGAAGCTGCGGCGGACCGAGCTATTAAGCGGATTACGGGGGAATTGCTGCCAACGGTGACGTTTGAAGCGTCCTACGCGCGGGGCTTTGATCCAGCGCGGACAATCAAAGATACGGAAGACGCGACCTTTACAGGTCGGCTGACGGTCCCCTTCTATCAGGGGGGTGAAGTGGCGGCACGGGTGCGCCAGGCAAAGGAAACCTTCGATCAGCGGAAGCGGGAGGTTCAGGAGGCCCGGGTTCGTGTGCGCGCCAACGTTATTTCTTCTTGGGGGCAGTTAGAGGCAGCGCGGGCGCTATTGGTATCGGCGCGTGCACAAGTTCGTGCAAACCGCACGGCGCTCAACGGTGTTCGGGAAGAAGAGAAAGTCGGGCAGCGGACGGTGCTCGACGTGCTGGACGCCGAACAAGAGCTTCTTGATTCGCATGTCGGCTTGGTGGAAACGCGGCGGGGTCTCGTCGTCGCTGCCTATACGCTCATATCTTCCGTTGGCCGCCTAACTGTGGGAAAATTGGGCGTTGCTGTACCGGTTTACGATGCCGAAGAGCATTACCGGAGCGTCAAACACAAATGGTTTGGCCTGGGTACACGCCGCTCATTGACGCGTCGTAACGGCAATTCCGCTTCTAGATCATACAAGCGTTGATCGCCAACGAGACTTGTGGATTAAGCGCAAACTATTTCGTAAAAGTGCGGTTGGGGGTGGAACTTGACGGTTAACAATGTGCTAAGGTAACGGCCATTGCTCTTCGCGTGATCTGTTGTCGCGCGGAGCACGCGGCCAATGCGGTGGAGGCACAAACGGATGAGCAGCTCAGAACAGGCTCCTGAGCCGACAATGGATGAGATACTGGCTTCGATTCGCAGGATTATTGCGGACGAGCCAACTGTTTCGTCGGAGAATCCTTCTCCGCCACCTGGAGAAGGAGCGTTGGATGCCGATGGTGGCGTCGTCGATGATATTGCGCGCGCTCTGAGTCAGGGTGGCGATCCCGCGGCTCCGGCCGGCGGCGACGGTATTCTCGAATTGACCAATGAGTTGGAGCCACACGCCGCCGCTCCGCAACCGTCTGCGCCGAATGCCGGGCATCCCAATCCGCCGCCGCATATGCCTTCCCCAGCTGAAGCGCCTCCGGGTGCGGCTAACCATGCATCCCAGCCCGCCATGCCGCCCGCCGGTGCGGCTTTTCCAGCGGCAAGTCCTCCAGTACCGGAAGGCGCGCCGCAAATGCAGCAAGCGATGCCACCTGCTGGCGCGCATGATCCGGCGTTTCCGCCTCCTCCTGGCCGGCCACCGGTTGGCGGACCGCCACCACAAATGTTCGAGGGTGGGCCTCCCAATGGCGGTGTTCCAGTAAATGCGGGACCGATGAATGCCGGACCGGGTGCTGCGCCGCCGCCTGGCTTCGCTCCGGCGGCACCTGCTGGGCAAGACGATCCTTTGGCGGCGATGAACGCGGCGGCACATGTGGCGCCGGTGGAACCTGTCCTGGCGCCGGATGCAGTTGCCGTGGAAGGGCATCATCCGGCTGCGCCAACTGGCATGCCTCAAGGGCAACTGCCGGGGGAAAATACAGGATTTGGGGCGCCGCCAATTGATCAAGCTATTCACTCATTGCCGGACCAGGACGTCGCTGGAATGGCGCCTGCGCCTGCGCCGGCAGGGCCTATGCCTGGCGCCGAGATGCAGTTGACGCCCAACGAGCCGCAATTTGAGCCGGTTGTCTCCGAAACCGAGTTCGACATATCCGTAGAGACACCGGAAGAGGCGGACGCGCGGTCCCATGATGCCACGGCGATTGATGACCAAGAGACCACAGTGGCTAGCGCCCCGGCGGCGAATAATACGGCGGAAAATAGTTTTGAGAAGAGCGTCAAGGCGATGTTAAAGCCCATACTTCGCGATTGGTTGGACGATAATATGCCGCGAATTCTCGAAGGGGCGATGAAAGACGAGATGGACTCTCGAGGCGGCAATAAGAACGAAGACTGATTCTTCTAAACGGTAAATGGGCGAAGTCCTATCTGGTCTGCGGTACAGAGCGGCGGCTTGCAGTTCTATAAGAGGTCATTCTCACGATAATTGGATAATTAGGCAAAGACGCCGGCGAGCGGCCGTGTGGAGCGTTTTCAACCGGTGCTCCGTCGAATTGGTGCATGATTGCAGCCGTCAACTGTTGACACAAAAAGGCAGGACAGCGTACGACCCCTAAAAATGGGTCATTATTAGTTCATACGAAAATGCTTGAAAAAAAATATCAGCCCTCCGAGGTCGAGGCGCGGATCTATAGTCAATGGGAAGAGGCGGGCGCATTTGCGTGCGGCCAGCCGGACCGCCTGGAGCGCGGGGCGACACCCTATTGCATCGTCATTCCACCACCGAATGTGACCGGTTCGCTCCATATGGGGCATGCGCTCAACAATACCATTCAGGATATTCTTGCCCGATTTGAGCGGATGCGCGGCAAGGACGTGCTGTGGCAGCCCGGCATGGACCATGCGGGGATAGCGACGCAAATGGTCGTCGAGCGGCAACTTATGGAGACGCAGCAGCCTGATCGCCG
>BFAS01000172.1 GCA_008974985.1 bacterium MnTg02 | reverse complement strand
CTCCGCCGCTCTCCGCCAAAATCTTCGTAATCGCAGCCGTCAGCGTCGTCTTGCCATGGTCAACATGACCAATCGTGCCAATGTTGCAATGTGGCTTCGTACGCTCAAATCTCTCCTTCGCCATTGTGGCTCTCCATTCTCCACTCTTCTTGGCTAACCGTCCATTTGCCTTGCATTAGGCAAACTTCGCTTGAACCTCTTCAGCTACCGCCTGTGGGACTTGCGCATAGTGATCAAATTGCATGCTGAATTGCGCCCGGCCTTGGCTCATCGAGCGCAAATTATTGACATAACCGAACATATTCGCGAGCGGAACCATCGCATTAATGACCGTCGCGTTGCCCCTGATCTCTTGGCCTTGCACTTGCCCACGACGGCCGGCGATATCCCCATTGATGCTTCCTACATAATTCTCTGGGGTTACGATCTCGACCTTCATGATGGGCTCAAGCAGCTTTGGTGCTGCCTTCAGTGCACCTTCACGAAATGCGGCGCGGCCAGCGATCTCGAACGCCATGACACTCGAATCCACGTCATGGTAAGCACCATCCGTAAGGGTTACTTTCACATCGAGCATTGGGAAGCCAGCAAGCAATCCCGCATCGAGAACGCTACGCACACCCTTCTCAACGCCCGGAATATATTCCTTTGGGACGTTTCCACCGACGACCTTGTTCTCAAAAACAAAATCAGATCCTGGTTCGCCAGGCTCGATTTCGAGTTTCACGCGCGCAAACTGACCCGAACCGCCGGTTTGCTTTTTGTGCGTGTAATTGACTTGGGCGGTTTTGGTGATTGTTTCCCGATATGCCACTTGCGGCGCACCAACATTTGCATCGACTTTAAATTCGCGCCTCAAGCGGTCGACGATGATATCGAGGTGAAGCTCGCCCATGCCCTTGATAAGCGTTTGGCCAGACTCCTCATCCGTCGAAACGCGGAACGAGGGGTCTTCTTGCGCCAATCGATTGAGCGCCATGCCGAGCTTTTCTTGATCGCTCTTCGTCTTCGGCTCGACCGCAACCTCGATGACCGGTTCCGGAAAGTCCATGCGCTCGAGGATCACCCTATTGCTCGGATCAGACAGCGTATCGCCTGTGGTTGTATCCTTCAGACCAATCACTGCAACAATATCGCCGGCAAAAGCCTCGTCGATTTGCTCACGATTGTTGGAATGCATGAGGAGCATACGGCCAACGCGCTCCTTCTTGTCCTTGACGGTGTTTTGCACCGCGGATCCGGCAGTCAAATGACCGGAGTATATCCGGCAAAATGTCAGCGTACCCACATGGGGATCGTTCATGATCTTAAAGGCGAGCATACTCATCGGAGCATCGTCAGATGGTAAGCGCTCGATCTCGTCGCCCGTTTTGGCATCGATCCCCTTGATCGGCGGCACATCGACCGGTGACGGCAAATAATGAATAATGGCATCTAGGAGAGGCTGAACACCTTTATTCTTGAAGGCCGAACCACAGAGAATCGGGAAAAATGTAACGTCACAAGTTCCCTTGCGGATGAGCGCCCGCAACGTTGCCTCGTCTGGTTCATCACCTTCGAGATAGGCTTCCATCGCCGCTTCATCGACGTCGACGGCAGTCTCGATGAGCTTTTCCCGGAATTCCTGGGCCTTGTCTTGAAGATCGGCCGGAATGTCCTCTTCATGAAACTTGGCGCCGAGCGTCTCTTCGTCCCAGATAATGGACTTCATGCCAATGAGATCGATGACACCCTTGAACTTATTTTCCGCGCCGATGGGAATCTGCAGGACAATCGGTGTCGCGCCAAGCCGGTCTTCGATAGACCTTACCGAATCGTAAAAATCGGCACCGATCTTATCCATCTTGTTGACGAAGAACATGCGGGGGACATTATACCTGTTGCCCTGCCGCCAGACCGTCTCGGTCTGCGGCTCAACACCCGCATTGGCGTCAAGCAATGCGACAGCACCGTCAAGCACGCGCAATGACCGCTCGACCTCGATCGTAAAATCGACGTGGCCGGGCGTGTCGATGATATTGATCCGATGCTCTTTTCCGAGAGCATTGCCATCGATATCGAAGATTGTCCAAAAGGTCGTCGTCGCGGCCGACGTAATCGTAATGCCGCGCTCTTGCTCTTGCTCCATCCAGTCCATAGTGGCGGCGCCATCATGAACCTCGCCGAGCTTATGGCTCTTGCCGGTGTAATAGAGGATTCGCTCCGTCGTCGTGGTCTTACCAGCATCAATATGCGCCATGATGCCGATATTGCGATAATCCTCAATGGGAGTTTTTCGTGCCATTAGCTTGCTCGCTTCGATCCGGCCATTACCAGCGGTAATGCGAAAAGGCTCTATTCGCCTCAGCCATCCGATGCGTATCCTCCCGCTTCTTGACAGCGGTTCCACGATTATTGGACGCGTCGAGCAGCTCGCCTGACAAACGCTCCACCATCGTATTTTCATTACGGCCGCGCGCCGCTATGATGATCCAGCGAATTGCCAATGCTTGCCGCCGGTCCGTGCGAACCTCTACCGGCACCTGATACGTCGCACCGCCAACGCGCCTGGAGCGCACTTCGAGGGCCGGCATGACATTTTCCAACGCCTGGTGAAACACCTGCACCGGATCTGTCTTTGCTTTATCTTCAATCCGATCCAGCGCGCCATAGACAATACGCTCAGCAGCGGATTTCTTGCCATCGTTCATGATGCTATTCATGAACTTACTGAGCACCGCATCGCCGAATTTCGGATCGGGAATTATCTCGCGTTTTTCTGCTCTATGCCGACGGGACATGACTCGCTTTCCCTGCGCCTTTGAAAATGTTTCTTCCAACCATGACGAATATCTCTATTTTGGCCGTTTGGCGCCATATTTCGAGCGCCTCTGCTTACGATCCGAGACGCCTTGGGTATCGAGGACACCGCGAATAATGTGGTAGCGCACACCAGGAAGGTCTTTTACGCGGCCACCGCGTATCAACACGACCGAGTGCTCCTGGAGGTTATGTCCTTCGCCCGGGATGTAACTCGTAACTTCAAAACCATTGGTCAACCGCACCCGCGCGACTTTCCGCAGCGCGGAATTCGGCTTTTTCGGCGTCGTCGTGTAAACACGCGTGCACACACCGCGCTTCTGCGGGCAAGCCTCCATGGCCGGGACTTTATTCCGCTGAACCGGCCTCTGCCTGGGTTTGCGGATAAGTTGCTGAATTGTCGGCATTTACCTTGATCCACTTAGTTTCGAAATAAACAATCTCGCCGCCCCCGTGGCCAAGCCTATCTTCAGCTTTGCCACACAAGGCTCGTTCTCACCCATCAACGCGCGGTGATTGCACCCGTTAACCACATAACACCGCCCCGCAATCGTATGGAGCGGATTATGTCGGTTTCTCTGTCTTCGGTTTTATGCGGCAGCGTCTAGGCTGGGCTTATGCAGGTCTCGACACCTGCACGAGACGAATAACCTACCGCCTGCCGCAAGGTGGGCGAAACATAAGCTTCGGCGGATTCGCCGTCAACAAAAAAAGCCAAAAAAACGCGGATATTGGGTCGATTTTTTTGAGTTGAGTCTATTCGCCGTCGACACGACCTCCAATAGATCCTCTCTCCTACGCTCGCAGATCTGAAAATGGACCACCCAGAAGCGCGCACCAACACTCGAAATGTTAAGCAAATCCGAAGGCTAGGTCTTGATCGCGCAACGCTTTGCCGCCATCCTCACTGTATCTGATTGCCAATAGTTGCGTTGCGTAAAACGGAAATGCTGACGTCCAAAGCCGTCGAATATTGTGCCGTTCTGTCGAATGAAGCACGTTATGCCATTGTTCGCGCGCTCGTTGATGCGGGGCAGGAGGGTCTTTCGCTTCGTGGGCTAAGTCTCCAACTTGAACTTTCCCGCGCAGCAATAAAACGTCATATCAGACAGCTCAAAAAAACTGGTCTCGTGAATACGGAGCGTCAGCAAAGCGCGGTCATTTGCCGCGCCGATACTGAAAAGCTGACGGAATTCTTGACTTCGCTTCGACGAAGCTTTGAGGCGGATTGGAGCCCTAAACAGCGTACGCCAAGCCCCACCAGAAATATGCGCCTTTCCCTTCGCGACCGGCTAAGAAAGATCGAATTGCAGAAAAGTCCGCATTAGGCTGTCTCAGTTCCAGAAGCAGGCAGCGCCAGCACATTAATACTCGGCTTTTCGGGAAGGATCGGCAGAGGCTGGTTACGTTTGGCCTCTGCCGATCTTGACTAAGCATTTTTTGGCAAGACGATCTAGGCCGCGCCTTTTGCCTCCTCGGCGGCTTTGTCATCGACGAGAAGAGCCTTGCTCTCATCACTCAATTTTTTGGCCGCTGCGCGCGCACGTTCTTCGAGAATTAAATCATCGCGGTGGTTCGCGACCTTACGCAAGCGCTTCAGCATTGCGCCAGTTCCTGCCGGAATTAAGCGGCCAACAATGACATTCTCCTTGAGCCCCTCAAGCGTATCGACTTTGCCGACAATAGCAGCCTCCGTCAGCACCCGTGTCGTCTCCTGGAACGACGCGGCCGAAATAAAACTGCGTGTCTGTAGCGAGGCCTTTGTTATGCCGAGAAGCACAGCGCTTCCCACGGCAGGCTTACCGCCCTGGGCAACGATTTTCGCGTTGGCGGTCTCGAAATCAGATTTGTCGATCTGCTCGCCTTTGAGCAAAGTCGTATCGCCAGGTTCTTCAATTTCGATTTTTTGAAGCATCTGGCGAACAATCACTTCGATATGCTTGTCATTGATGGTCACGCCTTGCAAGCGGTACACGTCTTGAACTTCGTTGATGAGATAGGACGCAAGTTCCTCAACCCCCTTGATCGAGAGAATGTCGTGGGGCGCCGGATGGCCGTCCAGTAGAAACTCACCTTTTTCGATGTAATCGCCCTCTTGGACACTCAGATGCTTGCCCTTGGGGAGCAAATATTCGACAGGCTCCATTGCGTCATCGTCCGGAACGATCGACACGCGGCGCTTGTTCTTATAGTCACGACCAAATTCTACCGTACCGCTTATATTGGCAATGATCGCATGATCTTTCGGCCGCCGCGCTTCAAACAATTCCGCGACGCGTGGCAGACCGCCGGTAATATCGCGTGTCTTCGCACTTTCAAGAGGGTTACGTGCCAACGCATCGCCTGCTTTGACCAGGTCGTCCGGTGCCACTGATAGGATCGCATCGACTGATAAGAGATAGCGGGCTTCACCGCCGCGCGGCAGTTTGACCGGCTTTTTGGTCTTCGGACTCAGGATGACAACTGCCGGCTTCAAGTCACCCCCACGTGGATTGGCGCGCCAATCCACAATCACGCGGTTCGCGATACCGGTGGACTCATCATATTGTTCGTTGACCGATATGCCTTCGACCAAATCCTCGAAGGCGATGATGCCGTCGACTTCCGTAAGGACGGGACGCGTGTAGGGATCCCATTCCGCAATCCGCTGGCCGCGCTTGACCTTTTGTTTTTCTTTCACGTTAAGCTGCGTTCCGTAGGCAATCTTGTGGACCGCAAGCTCATTGCCATCATCGTCGATAATGATGATCGCCATATTCCGGGCCATAGCCATGAGATGCCCGTGAGAGTTTTTACCAACCTTGGGATTGCGGAACTTGACCTTTCCGGCAAAATTGGATTCCACAAACGACTGATCAACAACTTGCGCCGTACCACCGATATGGAAGGTGCGCATGGTCAACTGAGTGCCCGGCTCGCCGATCGATTGGGCGGCAATCACGCCGACAGCCTCGCCATGATTGACCGGCGTACCTCGTGCGAGATCGCGTCCATAGCATTTAGCGCAGACGCCGCTGCCTGTTTCGCAAGTGAGAACCGATCTGATGCGCATCCCCTGCACCTGAGCTTGCTCGATCCGCTCGGCGTGAGGCTCCTCGATTAACTCGCCCACCGCGACGATTGTCTCGCCGGAGGCCGGGTCAACCACTTCGTCAGCGGCAGTACGGCCGAGAGCGCGCGCGGCGAGCGAAACGATAACTTCGCCGGAATCGATGACAGCAGCGATCTTAATTCCGCCTTCGGTTTCGCAGTCCTCTTCGTTGATGATGCAGTCTTGCGCCACGTCAACCAAACGGCGGGTCAGATAGCCAGAGTTTGCTGTTTTCAACGCCGTGTCAGCAAGACCTTTCCGGGCACCATGGGTCGAGTTGAAATATTCGAGCACGGAAAGGCCTTCTTTGAAATTTGAGATGATTGGCGTCTCAATAATTTCGCCGGAAGGTTTGGCCATGAGGCCACGCATACCAGCGAGCTGCTTCATCTGAGCGGGTGACCCGCGAGCACCGGAATGCGCCATCATATAGATGGAGTTGATCGGTTTCTCGCGCTTCGTCTTCTTGTCAATTTGAACTTCCTTGATGCGGTCCATCATCTCATCAGCGACGCGATCGGTGCACTTCGCCCAGGCATCAACCACCTTGTTATATTTCTCGCCTCGGGTGATCAATCCATCATTATATTGTTGCTCATATTCGCGGACGAGATCATTCGTCTCGGCAACAATTTTGTCTTTGGTCTCGGGGATGACCATATCGTCCTTGCCAAACGAAATCCCAGCACGGCAAGCATGCGAAAAGCCAAGTCCCATGATCTGATCGCAAAAGATTACCGTCTCTTTCTGACCGCAGTGACGGTAGACGATATCGATCATGTGAGAGATTTCGCGCTTGGTGAGCAAGCGATTGATAAGATCAAAGGAAATTCCAGGACGCCTTGGCAAAAGCTCCGCAAGTAGCATGCGTCCAGGCGTTGTATCGTAGATTTCGCATGTCTCATTTCCCTCGTCATCGACGCCGCGATAACGCCCCTTGATTTTTGTATGCAAGGTGGTGACGCCAGAATCGAGCGCATGCCGAATTTCAGCAGGATCGCTGAAGGCCATTCCCTCGCCAGGCTCATTGCCCTTTTCGAGCGTCAGATAGTAGAGACCGAGAACAATATCTTGGCTGGGCACAATGATCGGAGAACCGTTGGCCGGGTGCAAAATATTATTAGTCGACATCATCAAGACGCGGGCTTCAAGTTGCGCTTCAAGGGACAGCGGGACGTGCACGGCCATTTGGTCGCCGTCAAAATCCGCATTGAACGCTGCACAGACCAAGGGGTGAAGTTGGATCGCTTTGCCCTCGATGAGCACAGGCTCAAAAGCTTGAATTCCAAGACGGTGCAAGGTTGGCGCCCGGTTCAATAACACCGGATGCTCACGAATAACCTCGTCAAGAATATCCCAAACCTCGGGCTTCTCCCGCTCTACAAGCTTCTTTGCCTGCTTGACAGTCGCCGACATGCCTTTGGCGTCAAGCCGTGAGTATATGAAAGGCTTGAAGAGTTCCAACGCCATCTTTTTTGGCAAGCCGCATTGATGTAGCTTCAACTCAGGTCCGACCACAATCACCGAACGGCCGGAATAATCGACGCGCTTGCCAAGCAAATTCTGGCGGAAACGGCCCTGCTTGCCTTTGAGCATATCGGCAAGTGATTTGAGCGGCCTCTTGTTCGCACCGGTAATAACCCGGCCACGGCGGCCATTGTCGAACAGCGCGTCGACGGCTTCTTGCAGCATCCGCTTCTCGTTGCGGATAATAATATCTGGCGCCCTGAGCTCCATGAGCCGCTTCAACCGATTGTTCCGGTTGATAACCCGCCGGTATAGATCATTGAGGTCGGACGTTGCGAAACGGCCGCCATCAAGGGGGACCAACGGCCGGAGTTCGGGCGGAATCACCGGCACGACCGTTAGGATCATCCACTCAGGACGGTTCTTTGAATGAATGAAGGATTCAACCACTTTTAGCCGCTTGCCGAGTTTCTTCGGCTTAAGCTCAGTTGTCGCTTCGGCAATTTCGACCCGCAGCTGGTCGGCGATCTCCTCGAGATTGAGGCTAATGAGTATTTCGCGAATAGCCTCAGCGCCGATATTGGCGGTAAAGCTATCCTCGCCATACTCATCCTGAGCCTCCATATATTCTTCTTCGGTCAGGAGCTGCTTTTCATCAAACGGTGTGATGCCGGGTTCAATAACTATATATTTTTCGAAGTAAAGAACCTGCTCTAACTCCTTGAGCGTCATGTCAAGGAGAAGACCAATCCGGCTCGGCAGCGATTTGAGGAACCAAATATGGGCAACTGGAGCCGCGAGGTCGACATGCCCCATCCGCTCCCGGCGCACCTTAGCTAATGTGACTTCGACGCCGCATTTCTCGCAGATGACGCCCTTATACTTCATGCGTTTATACTTGCCGCACAAGCACTCATAGTCCTTGATCGGGCCGAAGATGCGCGCGCAAAAAAGCCCATCACGCTCGGGTTTGAACGTCCGGTAGTTTATCGTTTCTGGCTTCTTTATTTCGCCAAAAGACCACGACAAGATCTTTTCCGGACTCGCGATTGAGATCCGAATCTGATCAAAGGCCTGTGATGGTGATTGCGGGTTGAATAGGTT
>BFAS01000171.1 GCA_008974985.1 bacterium MnTg02 | reverse complement strand
CAATCTACAGCTTTTCTTCGGAAAATTGGTCCCGGCCGGATCATGAAATCTCGTATCTTATGGGTCTTCTCAAACGGTTCATAAGGCAGGATCTGGCAAATCTTCACGAGCATAATGTGAGAATTAGAGTCATCGGCGAGTATAAAGCCCTCGATGCTGAGATCGCCGGTCTGATCGAGGAGGCGTGTGAGCTGACGCGCGCCAATACAGGCCTCAACCTAACGGTCGCCTTTAACTATGGCTCGCGCGAGGAGATCCGCTGCGCGGTGCAAAAAATCGCTCAAAGTGTAAAAGACGGCGTTCTCGAACCGTCCGATATCACGACTGGCCTGATTGCTTCTTATCTGGATGCTGCAAATATTCCCGATCCAGATCTGCTTATCCGAACGAGCGGTGAGATGCGTCTAAGCAATTTTTTATTGTGGCAATGCGCTTACACGGAGTTTGTTTTCGTGGATGAACATTGGCCCGATTTTGATCGCGATTCTCTGCTGCGCGCGATCGAAACCTATCAGGGCAGAGAGCGCCGGTTTGGCGGACTTTCGGCGAGGACTTCTTCATGATTGGTCCAAAGACCCAATCATGCGACGACGGAAAGATTAGCAAGCCCAAACATTCGGAAGTCTCTCTGAGATTTTTTTCGGCAGCCGTTCTCGCATCGATTGCGCTCGCCACTACTTATGCCGGTGGGTGGCCGTTCGCCATTCTTATCGCCTTTGCAGGTGTCGTGATGAGTTGGGAATGGAGCGGGATAACCTGTAAATCTCATCAAGATGCCTGGTTCTTTCTGCTTGCCAGCGCGGCGATCAGCGCAACGTTTCTCACCAGCTCCGGTTGGCCGGAAGTTGCGGTTGTTGTCATCGTGACGGGTGCTCTATTGGCCGGATTACTGGCAAGCCGGTTCGCCGATTTGAAGTGGATCGCGGCGGGTATTCTGTTTGTGGGAGCGCCATCTATCGCGCTTGTTTGGCTGCGCCAAGCTGCTCATTATGGCCCTGACTATGGCGCAGACTATGGCCCTGATTATGGATGGTGGTCGATCCTCTTTGTCTTTGCCGTTGTATGGGCCACAGACAGCGCCGCTTATGCGGCTGGCCGGCTGATTGGCGGGGCAAAACTATCGCCGAAAATATCGCCAAATAAAACTTGGGCGGGCTTTTGGGGCGGGTTGCTCGCGGCGATGGTCGCCGGCGGACTGTTCGCCCTAGCGCCGGTTCCCAGCTCCGCTTTGACATTGGCACTTGTAGCTGGTTTTCTTTCCCTGGCGGCACAAATTGGCGATCTTGCGGAATCCGCGCTCAAAAGAAAATTCGGGACAAAGGATGCAAGCTCGCTTATCCCAGGCCATGGTGGTCTCCTCGATCGTGTCGATGGGCTCGTGTTCGCCGCGATTGCAGCCGCTGGATTGTCCCTCGTGCTGCAATCGGGATTGTCAGGGCAGGGGATTTTTATTTAAGAGCCTAAGAAGGGTTGCGTCCTGTTAATAGAAGGGCGGTAGAAGAAACAATGAATGTACCGAGTCCGCTCGCTTTCACTGAGACAATGACGATGCCGCGAACCGTCACTATTTTCGGTGCGACAGGGACGATTGGCGTGCATACGCTTGATCTGATCGGTCGCGCGCCGGACTCGTTCTACGATGTGGTGGCGCTTACGGCGCATCAAAATGTCGAATTATTGGCAAAGCAAGCCATCGCCCATCGGGCGGAAATTGCGGTCATCGGGGATGAGTCCAAATATCACGCATTGAAAGACGCTCTGGCAGGCAGCGGTGTGCAGGCGGCGGCTGGAGAGCAAGCGCTGACAGATGCCGCGCAGCAACGGGTTGACTGGTATATGGCGGCGATCGTCGGTGCCGCCGGTTTGAGGCCGACCCTCGAAGCCGTCCGCCAGGGAACACATGTGGCTCTTGCGAATAAGGAATGCCTGGTCACAGCTGGCGAACTCTTTATGGGTGAAGTCGCGGCGGCGAATACGGTCCTTCTTCCTGTTGATTCAGAACATTCGGCCGCCTACCAGTCTCTTGATGGAAAACCCACTGACGGGATTGAGCGGATCGTGCTTACCGCGTCTGGCGGACCGTTCCGCGAGTGGTCCCGTGAGCGCATGTCGGCTGTAACGCCGGAACAAGCCTTGGCTCATCCAAATTGGTCCATGGGACCCAAGATCACCATCGATTCAGCGACAATGATGAACAAGGGTCTGGAGATCATCGAGGCCTATCACCTCTTCCCGGTTGAGGCGTCACAGCTTGATATATTGGTGCACCCGCAATCGATCATTCATTGTCTGGTCGAATATTGCGACGGATCGGTCCTGGCGCAAATGAGTTGCCCCGATATGCGCGCACCCATTTCCTATAGTCTCGCCTGGCCAAAACGCATGCCGGCTCCGACAGCGCGGCTGGATCTCGCTCAGCTCGGTAAGCTGACCTTTGAGCCTCCGGATGACACACGTTTTCCAGCCTTACGCGTTGCACGAGAGGTATTGGAGAGTACCGGTGGCCATAGCACGGTCCTAAATGCAGCGAATGAAATCGCCGTCCATGCGTTTCTCGACCGGAAAATTGGATTTCTCTCGATCATCAAAATTGTGGAATCGACGCTTGAACTGGCTCAATCTCATACCAACCTTAAGGACTTAACGACGTTGGACGAGATTTTAGATTTGGATGGTGAGGCACGGCGTTTGGCACAGTCATTGCTGCCAAAATTTGCAATATAGGTGGCGAATCGCGCAAACAAAGCGGCGTTGAGGCCTAGGAGAGCTTAAAATGGATATATTTACGAACATATTGGAATTTGGCAACACGCTGTTCTCCTACGTGCTGCCGTTCTTGTTCGTTCTCACTATAGTCGTGTTTTTCCATGAGCTTGGCCACTTCATCGTGGCACGATGGTGCGGCGTTGGGGTCAAAGTCTTCTCAATCGGATTTGGGAAGGAGGTCTTTGGCTTTAATGACAAAAAAGGCACACGTTGGCGCATTTCGTGGGTTCCATTGGGCGGCTACGTCAAGTTCATCGACGATGAAAATGCCGCTAGCGTTCCGGGGAAGAGGCAACTGAGCGATGTTCCTCCGGAATTGCGGGATAAGTTGTTTCACGGCAAGACACTCGCACAGCGCGCCGCTGTCGTCGCTGCCGGCCCCATCGCCAATTTCATTCTCGCCATTCTTATTTTCGCGGCAATGTTCACATTTGTCGGGCAAAGAACGACGGCCCCCATAGCCGATCAGGTGAGCCCGAATAGCGCAGCGGAGCTTGCTGGCTTCAAACCAGGCGACCGTGTGCTGTCCATTGACGGGCAAGACATTGAAACTTTTGCAGAAATGCAGCGCATTGTGAGCGTAAGCGCCGACCGCCAGCTCAAATTCGTCCTTGACCGGGGTGGCAACCAGATCGAGCTCACGGCAACACCTAAACGCCGCGAAATAACGGATAATTTTGGCAATAAAATAAGGCTAGGGTTGCTCGGTATTCGCCGGGAAACACAGGCGGGAGAATGGAATTACAAATCATACGATCCGCTGACCGCAATCTGGCTTGGAACGAAAGAAACCTATTTCGTCATCGATCGTACGCTGAATTACCTTTACGATGTCATTACAGGCCGGGAATCAGCGGATCAGCTAGGAGGTCCGCTCCGTATTGCCCAGATTTCCGGCCAAGTCGCGTCGGTGGGAATCCTTGCTCTGATCAATCTGGCCGCGATTCTCTCCGTGAGCATCGGACTGATCAATTTGTTCCCAATTCCCATGCTCGACGGAGGTCATTTGCTATTTTACGGAATCGAAGCCATACGCGGACGGCCTTTGAGCGATAAAACGCAGGAAATTGGCTTTAGAATTGGCCTTGCCTTCGTTCTCATGTTAATGGTATTCGCAACATGGAACGATTTGATTCACTTGAAGTTCTTGTAGAAAAATTGTTTACAGGTGTGGCACAACAGATCTATTCAGGAGCGCTATGAATCGGTAGAAAAACAAAAATCGGCCACAAATAAATGGCCCATAATTTAAAAACAGCGGACTGCTTTTTTGGGGGACCGCAAAATAGGGGCACAAAAGTTGATGTTAGAACGGGTGAAAACAGCCCGCGCGGTGTTTTTTGCGCTTCTTGCTGGTGCGGTTCTGCCGATGCTGACCGTGGCCGCAATTGAGTTGAGCAGCACGAAAGCGCTGGCTCAATCTTCAGGTCTGATCCGCGATATCCGAGTGGAAGGAAATCGCCGCGTCGAACCTGAGACCGTACGCTCTTATCTCAAATTCGCACCAGGCTCCAGCTATAGCGCGGAAGCCGTTGACGACTCTTTGAAAGCTCTGTTTGCGACCGGGCTCTTTTCAGATGTTCGAATCCGCAAGCAAAAGTCCACAGTGATTGTTTTGGTTGTCGAGAACCCGATCATCAATCGGGTTGCGTTTGAGGGAAACTCGGAAATCGATGACAAGACGCTGAATTCTGAGGTTCAGTTAAAGCCCCGATCCGTGTATACGCGCGCACGCGTCCAATCCGACGTCACGCGGATTTTGGATGTTTACAACCGGCAGGGACGGTTCGCTGCGCGGGTTGAGCCAAAAATTATCAAACTTGAGCAAAACCGTGTGGATCTGGTCTACGAACTACATGAAGGACCAAGCACCAAAGTCCGGGCCATCAATTTCATTGGCAATGTGGCATTCTCGGATTCTCAACTTGAAGATATCATCACGACAACCGAAACGAACATCTTCTCTTATTTCAAGCCAACAAACGTTTACGACCCAGACCGGTTAAATCTCGATCGTGAGCTTCTTCGCCAATATTACCTCAAGAACGGTTATGCGGATGCCCGCATCATATCCGCCGTGGCTGATCTCGACAGAGAGGGCAAGGGCTTCTACATCACCTTCACGTTGGAGGAGGGTGAACTTTATAAGTTCGGAACCATCAACATTGAGTCAGCTCTCACCTCCGTCGACCCGATCGGTTTGAAGGTGGAATTGCTGACGGTTGAAGGCAAGGTTTACGATGCGTCCGAAATTGATAGATCGATCGAGAAACTGACGCTTAAGGTCGCGGAAAACGGCTTTGCATTCGCCCGCGTCCGGCCGCGCGCCGATCGCGATCCGGTTGGGCGCATAATCGGCCTAACCTATGTCATTGAGAGGGGCCCGCGGGTTTATATCGAGCGCATCAATATTATCGGCAACCTTCGCACACAGGACTACGTTATTCGCCGGGAATTCCGGATTGCCGAGGGTGATGCTTATAATCGTCTGCTCGTAAGCCGGGCGCGTAAGCGGCTGGTTGGCCTTGGCTTTTTCAAAAAAGTTTCAATTAAACGCGAACCCGGCTCCGCTCCTGATCGCGTTATCTTGAATGTCATCCTTCTTGAACAATCAACGGGTGAGCTCTCGTTTGGCGCTGGTTTTTCGACCCAAGAGGGCGTCATCGGGGATATCAGCATCTCGGAGCGCAACCTTCTCGGTCGCGGCCAATTTCTCCGCTTGAAGTTATCTGGAAGTTTGGAACGCCTGCAAATCGATCTGAGCTTCACCGAGCCCTATTTCCTGGACCGGAATTTGGCGGCCGGGTTTGATATATTTCACAAAGAGCAAGATTTCACCGACGAGGCATCCTTTAAGAGCCGCAAAACCGGTGCAAGTCTTCGTCTTGGTTTCCCAGTATCCGAACGTGTACGCGTCACCACCAATTATTCCTTTGTTCGAGACGAGGTGTTTGACGTCGAAGCGGATGCCTCCCTTGCGGTCAAGCAATCCGAGGGGACTTCAAATGTGTCTTCGGTGGGTGTTCGGCTAACCTATGACACAAGGAATCACTCGCGCAATCCGACACGCGGCGTATATGTCATGGCAGCACAGGATCTTGCGGGCCTTGGCGGCGACGTCCAATATTACCGAACGACCGTCGAAGGCAGAGCCTATTACCCAATCACCAAAAAAATCATTTTGGTCGGCCGGGCCGTTGGCGGCTATATTGAAGGCTGGGGCGGCCAGGAAGTGCGCCTGCTTGATTTGTTTTACAAAGGCGGCGAGACGGTCCGTGGTTTCGACCGGGCTGGCTTTGGTCCTCGAGACGCAGATACGCTGGACGCGCTTGGCGGAAGAATCTATTACGCAGGTACCGTGGAGGTCCGGTTTCCGCTGCCATTCCTGTCGGAAGAGCTCGGACTTTCAGGTGCGTTTTTTGCCGATGCTGGTTCGTTAATTGAGACGGACTCGACAGGGCTTGCCACTGTGCTGGCAACAGAAACCATCCGCTCATCTGTTGGCGCAAGCGTGCTTTGGGCATCGCCAGTCGGTCCTCTCCGTGCGGATTTCGCCTATGTGTTGACATCGGAGAGTTTCGACGAGGAAGAACTATTCCGCTTCGGTGCCGCAACACGGTTCTGATCTCTGCAAGACACAGCATCAAAGTTATCGTAATCTCTGCGCGGGTCTCGAACGACCGGTCACTTTGGCGCAATATTCATGCAACATCCCGGATTTATTAAAAAGGCTGGACCGTTTTCAGTTGCGGAGATCGTCGCCACCTCTGGCGCTGTGCCCGTTGGCGATCATGATCTTTCCATCGAGATCGAGGATATCCGGCCTTTGAGCGACGCCCAACAAGGGCACATCGCTTTCCTCGATAATCCGAAATATTTGGATCAGTTTGCCTGCACCGCAGCGGCAGCATGCTTCTCCGCTCCAAAATATAGCGATCGCGGACCAAAAGGGACGCTTATTCTGGAATCGCCGGAACCCTATCGATGTTTCGCGACAGCGTTGTCACTCTTTTATCCAGATGCCGGTCACCCCACCCAAGTTGTGGGGTTGGACTTTCAGGATGGCATTAGCGTTCATCCGTCAGCGGTGTTGGAAGACAATGTACGTGTCGAACCCGGAGCGATTATCGGACCCGAGGTCCATATCGGTCAGGGCACAACCATTGCAGCGGGCGCCGTGATCGGATATCGCGTTTATATCGGCCGCGATTGCTTCATAGGGGCAAACGCCAATATTACGTACTCGCTTATCGGTGACGGCGTCATCATCCACTCCGGCGCGTCGCTCGGTCAGGACGGTTTCGGTTTCGCCATGGGTCGTCAAGGCCATTTAAAAGTTCCGCAGATCGGCCGCGTTATCATTCAAAACGACGTTGAAATCGGGGCCAACACTACGATAGATCGTGGCGCTCTTAACGATACAATTATCGGAGAAGGCACGAAGATTGATAATCTTGCACAGATCGGGCACAACGTCATAATTGGACGCCATTGCATTATCGTCGCGCAAGTTGGGATCTCCGGAAGCACCGAACTTGCCGATTTTGTTGTCGTTGGCGGAAAAGTCGGAATAGCAGGTCATTTGCATCTTGGCACAGGCGTACAAATTGCCGCCGGAAGTATGGTCAATTCAAGTATCTCGCCGGGGCAAAGGTGGGCCGGTTACCCTGCCAAACCCCTCAAACAATTCGCGCGTGAACTTGTGATTTTGAATAGACTTACGGCGCAGAAGGCCGCCAAGACAGACAAGGATGGATGACGATCGTGACGCGTGGTCCATCGCCGGCAATCGTTTCCCCGGTGGCAGTCCGTGTCCCTAAATATGTTTTTGATTATGATTTGATTTTGTCAAACTTGATTCCATGTTTCTCGGAATCGAATGTTCAATGAGAGCATTTTCAGGAAAAGTGTGTGCGGTTTTCCGCCAGGAAAATGCGTGGAAACAAAAAACGAGAGCTTATTTGGTGAACTGGAGTTCATCAAATATGCTCTAGAATGATTTTGCGAGACGGTCTTGGTTGAACGGTTTTAGATGAATGGAGCCGCAGGAATGAATGAAGTGGGAGGACATACGACACTCTCATCGGCGGATATTATGCGTATTCTCAAACTCCTGCCGCACCGCTACCCATTTTTGATGATCGACAAGATCATCGAAATGGATGGTGATAATTCCGCCATCGGCATCAAGAACGTTACGATAAACGAACCACACTTCGCGGGACATTTCCCGCAATATCCAGTGATGCCAGGTGTGTTGCTTATCGAAGGTATCGCGCAAACGGCTGGGGCACTTTGCGTTTGCAATTTGGGTGAGCAATACGAACCTCAATTGGTCTATTTCATGGCTATCGATAGGGCCCGGTTCAGACGGCCGGTCGTGCCGGGGGATACCGTCGAATACCACGTCAAAAAGGTTCGGAATCGTGGACGGGTCTGGCGTTTCAAAGGTGATGCAATCGTAGACAATCGGCTTGTCGCCGAGGCTGAGATAAGCGCCATGATCGTCGATGCAGCGACGCAGCAGCGGTTCGAGAATGACAAAAATTCATAAGACCGCGATTGTCGGGTCGGATGCCGTCATCGGTCAAGATACCGAAATCGGACCCTATAGCGTCATCGGACCAAATGTGGTGTTGGGTGATCGGGTGCGCATTCATTCCCACGTGGTTGTCGATGGACAGACGGAAATCGGATCCAACACAGAAATTTTCCCCTTCGCCTCCATTGGGCACATCCCTCAAGACAAAAAATATCATGGTGAAAATAGCAAACTGATTATCGGCAATGACACCGTTATACGGGAACATGTTACAATGAATCCCGGAACAGAGGGTGGCGGGTTATGCACGCGAATTGGCTCGCACGGTCTGTTCATGGTGGGGTGCCATGTCGCCCATGATTGCCAGATTGGCGACCACGTTATTTTGGCGAACAATGCAACCCTTGCCGGGCATTGCGTGATTGAGGAATTCGTCATACTTGGCGGGCTGTGCGCCGTCCACCAATTCGTTAGAGTGGGGGCCTACGCTTTTATCGGCGGTATGTCAGGTGTCGAAAATGATGTTATTCCTTACGGGATTGCGCTTGGTAACAGGGCGAACCTGTCAGGCTTGAACATCATTGGCTTAAAAAGGCAGGGCTTTGACCGCGAGAAAATTCATGATTTGCGAAAGGCCTATCGGCTTCTGTTTGCAACCGAGGGAACGTTGAAGGAACGGCTTGAGGATGTCGAGAAGATGTTTTCCGGTCATGACTGCGTGGAAAGAGTGGTTTCTTTTATCCGCACGAAAACCGAGCGGTCACTGTGCGTTCCACGCAATAATGCATAATGCGATCCACGATCGCTGCGGTATTGCAATGTGAAGTGTTAAACGGGCCTATGGATCCGCACATTCAGGAAAATAGGATAGGAATCATTTGCGGTGGCGGATCGTTGCCGTCGGAACTGGCGCATGCGGCGATCGCATCTGGGTGCGGAATACATCTCATCGGCATTACCGGTGAAGCCGATAAACGCATTGAGAACTACCCGCACAGTTGGATAAAGTGGGGTGAGTTTGGCCGCATGTTTCATGTCCTCGAACAAGAGAATTGCAAGGACATTGTTATTATTGGCACGGTCACACGACCTGATCTCTCTCAAGTCCGTCTCGATCTAGGGGCCGTGAAGATGCTGCCTTTCATGGTGAGTTTGCTATCGGGTGGCGATAATTCGGTGCTCTCAAATATCGTTAAATTTTTTGAAAGCAAAGGATTCAAGGTTCGAGGCGCTCACGAGATTGCACCCAGCCTTCTAAGCCCATCCGGAGTGGTTTCGCGGCAATCGCCCGAGGCCGCGGACCATGATGATATTGAGATCGGACTTAACGTCATTCAAGCTATGGCCCCTTTCGACGTCGGCCAAGCGGTTGTCGTTGCACGCGGTCATGTGCTTGGCGTCGAAGCGGCCGAAGGAACGGACGATCTGTTGCGGCGTTGCCGTGATCTCCGCCAATGGGGCGCAAAGGCGCGCACTCAACGATCCGGCGTTTTGATCAAGTGCCCGAAACCAGGACAGGATTTGAGAATTGATCTCCCCACGATCGGGCCACGAACTTTAGAGCTTGCCGCGGAAGCGGGGCTCAAAGGTATCGCCGTGCGCGCCGGCCATGTTCTCTTGGCTGACCGCGCGGACCTGCTAATAACAGCGGATCGCCACAAGCTCTTTGTGATTGGTGTTGATCATGACAGTTGAGCAGCGCTACCCGCAGCGCCGATGCCGCGGGTCCATGGTGCCCTTATAGGCCGTCAATTGGCAAACAATTCAGCCCATACCTACGACGTTGAAAATGGTAGTGCCGATTCACGGCCGCCGCGCGTCTTTGTTGTTGCTGGCGAACTATCGGGCGATCAGCTTGGCGCTAAATTGATGGCGACAATAAAATCACGGCCCGATTCGCGAAGCGTTTCATTTTCGGGACTAGGCGGAGACGCCATGATAGCTGAGGGACTTCGCCCGCACTTTCCATTATCAGATGTCGCGGTGATGGGTGCGCTTGCCATTGCGAGGCGCCTGCCGCTGATTATCAAACGTGTTTATCAAATCGTCGACGCGGTTCTCGCATTCAAACCGGATGTCCTTGTCATTATAGACAGTCCCGAATTTACCCATCCTATCGCAAAGAGAATCCGTAAGCGCGCACCACATATTCCCATTATCGATTATGTCTCACCTAGCGTTTGGGCCTGGCGGCCCGGCCGCGCCCGGAAGATGAAATCTTATGTTGATCATGTCCTGGCGCTTCTGCCGTTCGAGCCGGAAGTGCACCGGCGTCTCGACGGCCCGCCTTGCACCTATGTCGGCCATCCTTTAATCGAACGGTTGGATTGGATCCGCGCTCAGGATCCGAATGCCCTTGCTGAACGGTTGGGATTGGACCGGGGAAAACCCGTTCTCGTCCTCCTCCCAGGCAGCCGTCCAAGTGAAGTTCATCGGCTTATGGAGCCATTCCGCGAGACAATTGTCCGGCTCTATGAGAAATGCGGTCCTTTCCAGCTTCTTATTCCCGCAGTGGCGTCGGTCCGGCCAATGATTGAGGAACACCTCGCCAGCTGGTCCGTAAGCCCCATTCTTTTGGAAGGGGAACAGGATAAATTCGCAGCCTTCCGTCTGGCCCGTGCAGCGCTTGCGGCATCGGGGACCGTCACCCTCGAATTGGCGCTCGCAGGCACGCCGATGGTTGTCGCCTACAGGGTTGATCCCGTCACTGCGCTATCGCGATATGTGATTGAGGCTCCATCAGCGGTCCTCGCGAATTTGATTTTGCAGGAGAATATCTTTCCCGAATATCTGCAAGATGTTTGCACGCCGGATAATCTCACCTCGGCGCTAGAGAGTCTGATGCAGGACGGACCTGAACGGCAAAAGCAACGGGATGCGTTTGCCACCATTCACGATAAGATGACAATTACTGGTGGAACGCCAAGCGACAAAGCCGCCGAAATCGTCATGCAAATGGCTCAATCAGGCCGCCCATAGAGCTGCCATGCGTTGCCCGCGCGGAATGGGAATGGCTCTGAATTCACAAAACAGGTTCAAGACCCGACTAGCGCTTTTCAATAGGCACGTAATCGCGTACTGCCGGACCTGTGTAGAGTTGGCGGGGACGGCCGATACGTTGCTCCGGATCCTCGATCATCTCTCTCCATTGGGCGATCCAGCCGACCGTGCGTGCAAGCGCGAATAGGACGGTGAACATGTCGGGCGGGAAACCCAAAGCCCGTAACGTAATACCCGAATAGAAGTCGATATTCGGATAAAGCCGTTTTTCAACGAAATACTCGTCCTCAAGAGCGATCTTCTCAAGTTCCATGGCGACTTGGAGGAGAGGTTCGTTTCTGATGCCAAGAGCATCGAGAACTTCGTGGCTGGTTTGCTGCATCACCCGCGCGCGCGGATCATAATTCTTATAGACACGGTGACCAAAGCCCATAAGCCGGAAGGGATCGTTCTTATCCTTTGCCCGCCTAATGAATTCAGGTATGCGATCAACGGTTCCGATTTCAGCGAGCATTCTGAGCGCGGCTTCATTGGCGCCACCATGAGCAGGACCCCATAGACACGCGATGCCGGCCGCGATGCAAGCAAAGGGGTTTGCACCCGAAGACCCCGCCAGCCGGACCGTCGACGTCGACGCATTCTGCTCGTGGTCCGCGTGAAGAATGAATATCCGATCCATAGCGCGAGAAAGAACTGGATCAACCTTATATTCTTCGCAGGGGACGGCAAAACACATGTGAAGGAAATTAGATGAGTAGTCGAGATCGTTGCGCGGATAGATAGAGGGCTGACCCGTTGAATATTTGTAGGCCAGGGCCGCGATCGTCGGCATTTTCGCGATCATCCGGAGGCTTGCGATATCGCGCTGCACGGGATCGCTGATATCGGTCGAGTCATGATAAAACGCCGCAAGCGCGCCAACGCAACCAACCATGATCGCCATGGGATGAGCGTCCCGCCGGAACCCGGCGAAAAAACGGTTCATTTGCTCATGGATCATGGTGTGATGGGTCACACGGTCACTAAACTCGATATGCTCGTTTTGGTTGGGCAGACGGCCATACAGCAGCAAATAACACGTTTCTAGAAACGTTCCGTTCTGAGCAAGTTCGTCTATTGGGTAACCCCGATAGAGCAGAATTCCCTCATCGCCATCGATATAAGTGATCGAAGAGCGGCAGCTGGCTGTAGATGTAAAACCTGGGTCATAAGTGAAATAACCGCTCGATCCGTAGAGCTTCGAAATGTCGATGACTCGTGGTCCGATCGTTCCGTCGTAAATTGGAAATTCGAGCTGATTATTGCCCAAAGTTAATTTCGCAGTTGCGTCAGACCTGCCGTCTGCAACGTCATCAATTTTCACAACATCTGTCATGTATAGAAATCCTCCTCATCCATTGCGGAGCCCGAATAGATATTCATTTCAGACAGTTAGAGAAGTCTGACTTAAATCGGATGGCAATGTTTCGCTAATGCGTAATGCTTATTTTGCGGTGCCGCAATAATTCGCAACCATTAATAACATCGATCGGCATCGCACGGGGACCTATTAGTCCATAACGCCAATATCGAGGCTTAAGTCTTTGAAACTTGATCTTTTATCCGGCCAAGCGCTTCGTCCTGTCCGAGAACAAAAAGAACATCGAAAATGCCGGGTGAGGCCGTTCGCCCGGTAAGCGCCGCACGCAGGGGTTGTGCAACCTTGCCAAGTTTAAACTCGTTTGCCTCCGCGTAGGCGCGAACGGCTGCTTCAACATTTTCAAGGCTCCAAACCTCGATTTTTTCCAGCACCGGGAGCAGTCCGCCGAGGCGTGAAAGCGCATCAGCGTCGAGAAGCTTCGCGGCTTTCGCGTCTGGTGTAAGCGGTCTCTTTACAAACAGAAATTCCGCTTTATCGATGAGCTCGACCAGCGTCTTTGCGCGCTCTTTCAAACTGGGCATGGCGAGGCGTACTTTTTCCCAGACCTCATCGCCCGCCGCCTCTTGCAGTTCACGGCTATTGTCAAGTTCCGGGAGCAATTCGCGCAAACGTGTCAGCAAATCGTCATCGCTGGTGCTCCGAATGTAATGGCCGTTTAAATTTTCAAGTTTTGCAAAATCAAAACGCGCAGGCGATCGGCCGATCGCATCGAGGTCGAAAAGTTCTATCAATTGCTCTGTCGAGAAAATTTCTTCATCGCCATGGCTCCAACCGAGCCGCACCAAATAGTTTCGCAATGCAACGGGCAAATACCCCATAGCCCTATAGGCCTCGACGCCGAGGGCTCCGTGACGTTTGGAAAGCTTGGCGCCATCAGGACCATGAATGAGTGGTAAATGGGCAAAGACCGGAATGTCCCAACCGAGCGCTTTATAAATCTGACTTTGCCGGGCGGCATTGGTCAAATGATCGTCGCCTCGAATAATATGCGTAATTTCCATATCATGATCGTCAACAACGACCGACAACATATAGGTCGGCGTACCATTGCTTCTGAGGAGGATCAGATCGTCTAAATCTTTGTTTTGAACACGGACTTGGCCTTGGACCCGATCCTCGATGACGGTCTCACCGGCGTCTGGCGCTTTAAATCGAATGACAGGATCGATCCCAGCGGGCGCGTCGGCGGGATCGCGATTTCGCCAGGTTCCGTCATAGCTCGATGCGCGATCCTCTGCGCGTGCTTTCTCGCGCATCGCCTGAAGTTCCTCAGGCGTGCAATAGCACTTGTAAGCTTTGCCGTCGGCGACAAGAGTTTCGGCGATTTCCCGATGACGATCGGCGCGGGAATATTGAAAGATAGGGTCTTCATCCCAATTAAGTTCCAGCCAGCTTAAGCCGTCCAAAATCGCGTCGATAGCACCCTCAGTCGACCGCGCCCGGTCCGTATCCTCTATTCGCAACAACATCCGTCCGCCCTTTGCCTTTGCATAAAGCCAGTTGAAAAGGGCCGTCCTGGCGCCGCCAATATGCAAAAAGCCCGTGGGTGATGGGGCGAAGCGCGTAATTACCTTCGCTGTCATGGTCTCCGCCATTCATTATTCGGTAGATATGCCGATCAACAAGGTTGGTGAGTTGGCAAAAATATGGGGGTCGCTTGCTGCCGGTGATGTAGCATAGGCAGCCGGAACAGGTAAGTGGGGACTGGGGTCAAGTGCAACGCCGCATGGACAGAGGCAGTGAAGAGCTGCTTGTTCATCAGGCCTCGCGACGAGGGGCATGGCGCGGCTATATTCGCGATATTGTAAGAACAGATATTTTCGAACGAGAGGCCGATCGTCTGTTCTTATGGGTTCCCGTTTGCTTTGGCATCGGCATCGGTCTTTATTTTTCGCTCCCAAGAGAACCGGCGACCACGACGATTGTCGCGGCGCTTATCGCGACATTCGCCGTGAGACTTTTGTCGCGAAATATGGTCGCGGGATTTGCGCTCGCTTCCGCGCTCTGGTGTGTCGCACTTGGTTTTGCCACCGCCAAACTTCGGACCGAACTCGTCCGGGCGCCACAGCTTTCCGGAAAAATTGGTCCCGTCACCGTCAAAGGATGGGTCGAGCAAGCGGAACGGCGCCGGCCCAGCGGGCAACGGGTTACGATTAGAGTCCTCTCGATCGAAAAACTCGCACCGGAATCCATGCCTCGCCGCGTTCGCATAAACATAAACAGCCGCACCGTTCGCGTCCATGCGGGAGAGGCGATTTCAATAAGAGCTGTTCTGCGGCCACCTCCCGAACCTGTCATGCCTGGAGGATTTAACTTCGCCCGGCGCGATTGGTTCCGGCAGATAGGTGGCGTTGGCTATGCCGTTTCAAAGCCGGTAAAAATGATCGATCCGGGAACCTTGCCGTTTGCTCTTCGCGTTACAGCGGCCATCGATCATGTGCGGCAGGCTGTATCGAGACGAATCATGTTGGCATTGCCTGGTAAGACCGGAACCATTGCCGATGCCTTGATGAGCGGGCAGCGGCGCGCCATTGATAACGATATCATTGAGGCCCTCCGCCGATCGGGATTGGCCCACATCCTTGCCATTTCAGGGCTCCATATGTCGCTGATCGCCGGTACACTCTTTTGGGCGCTGCGCGCCTTGCTCGCTGCAAGCCCGCGAATGGCGCTAAGATTTCCGATCAAAAAAATCGCTGCAATAATCGCTCTGGTTGGCGGTGCACTTTATTTAACGCTTTCCGGAGCGGCGATCTCGACGCAACGCGCTTTTGTCATGATCGCGATCATGTTTGTTGCGGTTTGCCTGGACAGGCCCGCGATCTCGCAGCGAAACGTCGCCCTGGCGGCTCTCGTCATTCTCATTCCACGACCGGAAAGCGTGATGGATGTCGGTTTCCAGATGTCCTTTGCAGCCGTCACTGCCCTTGTTGCGATCTATGAAAATTCCAGATCTCGCTTGCCGAGCTTTGGTGAGCGCTCCCTTTGGAGCAGTAAGATGCGCCTGGCCTGGATGTATTTTTGGGGCATCGCGCTAACAACACTCGTCGCCAGCATCGCGGTTTCCCCGTTTGCCGCATATCATTTTCATCAGGTTTCCCATTATGGACTTTTTGCCAATCTGGCTGCCATGCCTCTTGTCGGGTTATTGATTATGCCGGCAGCGCTATTGTCTCTGATTACAATGCCCTTAGGTCTGGAAACCTGGCCGCTTCATATTATGGCCTATGGCATCGGCCACCTCCTCGTCATTGCTGAGTCCGTGTCGCATTGGTCCGGTGCCGTGAGCTCGATTCCGGAAATGCCGATGAGTTCTTTGGTTCTGATGGCGCTCGGCGGCCTCTGGTTATGTCTCTGGAAAACACCGGTAAGAACGTTCGGCCTGCTGAGCATCGCTGCGGGTATACTGCTCGCGCCAGGTTCTGTACGGCCCGATATCTTGATCGACC
>BFAS01000170.1 GCA_008974985.1 bacterium MnTg02 | reverse complement strand
ACTGCAATTGACGCGCCTCAAAAAGCAGAAACTTGGTCTAAAAGATCAGATTTCGCAACTCGAAGACCGGCTCTTTCCCGATATCATTGCTTGATCAGGTTGAGCATATTGTTTCGCTAAAAAATAATATGAGCCGAAGCCGAACTGAGTGATCGGTTGTTTTTAGTCTTGCTGCTGCACACGAGATCGACGCCTTGATTTCTTTCGGGCGAACATTGCTTTGTCCGCACGCTCGACGATTTCCGCTGAGCTCTTTGTGCTAGAGATTTTGGCAACACCGGCGCTAAAACAAAGATCAATTTTGCAATCCTGATACGCGAACGGCTCCTCTAATATACCCTGTTCAAGATGTCTGGCCTTAGCTTCGGCCGCACTTCGATCCGCTTGATGCAAAACGATCGCAAACTCGTCTCCGCCGAGCCGTCCGACAATATCGGAGCTGCGTACATTTGCGACCAGAAAAGCGCCGGTAAATTTCAGCGCCGCATCCCCCGCCGCATGTCCATAGATGTCGTTGATCTCCTTAAATCCATCGAGATCGATATAGACCATGCACGCCCCTGTTTTATACCGATTCACATAGGCGATGGCGCGGTCAAGCTCGCGGATAAACCCGCGGCGATTGAGGACAGGAACGAGCGGGTCCTCATCGGCGATATCCTGAAGTTCGCTTACCCGATCCTCCGCTTGGCTCAGATCGTGTTTGAGCTGATCCAGCTCGTCCATCAAACGCATCACCGCGGATCGGACATTTGGCGCAATCTCCGTACTCGGAATACCCAAACAGGACTCTGGATCCCGGCGGCCGCGTCTGGCTCCTGTCGCATGACGGCCGGGCGAACCTGGTCCGGTTTGCTCATTGCCACGGTGAGGACGGTATTTGGTTCGTGCTGCCATGAGTCCCTCTGCGGAGTGCCAATGCACCCTCTCAGTTAAGAGAATGAGCGAATCTTGAAATAATGCCACAAGCAGTGCCAATGAGCCATTAACCCGCAATTCGGCTGGTAAGACTCTGTTAATCTTTTCGCCGCTTCGCTTGCCAAGGCGGTGATTGGACCTATAATCCGCGGTTTTCCACGCCTAACTCCGCCACCGTTGCAGGGCCAATGACACATTCTGAACCACGTGCCGGCATCATTATGGGGAGCCAATCCGATTGGCCGACAATGCGCCATGCGGCCGACGTTCTAACAGAACTCGGCGTCGCCTACGAAACCCGCATAATATCGGCCCATCGCACGCCTGACCGGCTTTATGACTATGCCAAATCGGCGGCAGAGCGCGGCCTCAAAGTTATCATCGCTGGGGCGGGGGGCGCCGCGCATCTTCCCGGCATGACAGCGGCGCTGACACATTTGCCCGTCCTCGGCGTTCCGATAACAAGCAAAGCACTTTCCGGGCACGACAGCTTGCTGTCGATCGTGCAAATGCCGAAAGGCGTCGCCGTTGGCACGCTGGCGATCGGCGATGCCGGTGCGGCGAATGCCGGCCTTCTCACCGCTCAAATTCTGAGTCTAAGCGACGACGCGTTGGCAACCCGTATCGTGCAATGGCGGCAACAGCAAACGGAAGCGGTCGCAGAGGCGCCAAGAGAAGATGGCTGAATGGCCCCTTCCCCCTAGCAGCACAATCGGTATTCTCGGTGGTGGTCAGCTCGGCCGTATGCTCGCGGCGGCGGCGAGCCGCCTGGGTCTCAAAGTTCATATTTTTTGTCCAGAGGCAAACGCCCCCGCCTTTGACGTCGCCGCTCGCGCGACAATCGCATCTTATAGCGACCTCTCCGCAATCTCCGAATTCGCAGAAGCGGTCGATGTGGTGACGTTTGAATTTGAAAATATTCCCGCAGCCGCGCTTCAACATATCGAAAACATCCGGCGCGTCCTTCCCTCTGCGCGCTCGTTAGCGGTTTCTCAAGACCGGCTTTCCGAAAAAAAACTCTTCGATCACCTCTCTCTGCCCGTCGCGCCGTTTGCCGAAGTCGCGTCAATTGAAACGTTAGAGCTGGCGGTGGCAAACATTGGCCGGCCGGCGATATTGAAGACAAGGCGCCTTGGTTATGATGGCAAGGGGCAGGTGAAGATTGACGACGCGACGGATCTCGCTCACGCATTCGCGGCAATCGGCTCGGCTACGGCGGTTCTCGACACCTTTGTGCCGTTTACGTCGGAAATTTCTATTCTAACGGTGCGTAGCGCCGACGGCGAAATCCGCGCCTATGATCCGGTCGAAAACGCCCATGAAAATCAAATGCTGGCGGAATCGCGTGTGCCTGCCCGTATCCCTGTCTCCATTGCCGAATCCACGCCCGAGATTGCCCGCAAAATAGTCACCGAGCTGGACCATGTGGGCATGCTTGCGGTCGAAATGTTTTATTGCATGGACGATACTGAAAACCCGCTGCTGATCAATGAGATCGCACCACGCGTTCACAATAGCGGTCATTGGACGCTCGATGCCTGTCTGGTCAGCCAATTCGAAAACCATATCCGCGCCGTGGCGGGGTGGCCGCTTGGTTCGGTGAGACGCCATTGCGACTGTGTCATGGTCAATCTTACCGGAGAGGATGCCAACCGCTGGCCGCAGCTTGCAGCCGACGACAGCATAGCCCTTCATTTATACGGCAAGGAGGAACCGCGGCAGCGCCGGAAAATGGGACATTTCACAAGACTATCGCGTAAGACGTAATTCCAAAGCGCGCGGTTCCATAAGCCGACAATCGAACGAGATCACTTTGCTTTTCAAGTATTCCGGCCCATGTGCCTAAAAAAGCAACGTTCTAAGCCAATCTCACCTTAACCAGGAAATCATCAACCTGTTTCTTCAAATAGATCGATTGTTGCGATAATTCTCCTGCCGCGCCTAATACGTTATCTGCGGCGTCGCCGGCATCGCTGGAGTTTTGCGCAAGTGCCTTGATATTAGTATTGATCGTCATTGTGCTTTCGGATGTGCGCTGGCCATTGGTTGATATTTCGCGGGTCGCGGAAGCCTGCTCTTCGACAGCCGCAGAGATAATTGTGGAAATTTCATCAATGCTTTTGATGGTCTGACTAATCCCTTCAATCGAGTTGGCCGTGTTTCCGATCGAACTTTGGATTGTCGAAATCTGCTCGCCAATCTCTTCCGTCGCCTTAGTCGTTTGGCTTGCAAGCTCTTTGACCTCGCTCGCCACGACAGCAAACCCTTTGCCCATTTCACCGGCACGCGCAGCTTCGATGGTTGCATTCAAGGCTAACAAGTTCGTTTGATCTGCAATAGCCGAGATAATGGAAATCACTTCACCAATTTTGCTGGCTGCATCGACCAGCAGATTGACATCGGTTGTCGTCTTTTCCGCCTGCTCTACGGCTTCGTTCGCTATGACGGACGATCTTTGAACATTCATACTGATTTCCTCAACCGATCCGGCGAGCTGGCTCGATGCAGTTGCAACGCTTTCGGAATTGGCCATTGTTTCTTCAGACGCTGCGGCCACCGAGGAAACGTGATGAGTGGTTTGTTCCGCAATCGCACTCATTCCTTTGGCGGTCGCCTCAAGCTCGATGGATGCTGCCGATACACTTTCCATAACTTGTTGCACATCTGATTCGAAGCTATCTGCAAGAGCGTTTAAGGTGTCGCGCTTGCGGTCGGTATCGGCTGTAATTGATTTGGTGCCCTCTTCCAAATCGGCCACTCTTAGCGCGTTTTCCTTAAACAATTCCAACGCCTTGGCCATTTCACCGATCTCGTCTTCCCGTTCGGCTCCCTCGACATTTTCCGACAGTTTCCCGGAGGCAATATTCTGCATGGAACTGGTGATCTTCTGAATCGGAATTGATATGCCGCGCGCCGCAAACAAAATGACGGCCAAAATGGCAAAACCACCTAAAAGCATACCCAGCATGATCATATTTTTGAGGCTGGCTGCTGCCGCCAATGCATTGCTTATGTTGGTATCAACTTCGAGAACACCGCGCACATCCCCTAATTTCCAATCGCTGGCGTCAGGGGATGGGAGTTGTGACAGTTTACGCAGCCTTGCGCGGCCATCTTATCGGCGATGGCAACCCGAAGGATTGATTTGCCGCCATGCATTTCTTGTCTCGAAAAAACCTTGTCCGGATTTTTGCCGAAGAATGCCCAAGCCTGTTTTTGAAAGTCATCCAACTTGCGGTCTTTGCGATTTGGAAACGGAAAGGGGCTGTAGAGCGATAATGTCGTTTGTTCTTTAGCCAAAAGCTGACTGATGTCGTGAATCAGGGTCGCCGGAAGCGGAATTGCGTTTGGTTTGCCCTTGTGATTGATTGAGGGCTTTAAGCTGCCATTAGCCTTGGCTTTCTCAATGATATTCTTTGTGTAGTAGCCCCTGATCGTTTTGAATTGTTTTGCCGTTTGCACGGCAGATCGCTTTGCGGCGTCTTGCGCATTTTGCATCACCGCTGTGGGTATCAAATACCAGGCGACACCCAAACAGATAGCAAGAATGACCGGTAAGGGCAGAAGCAGCTTCCAAATGAGCGAATTTCTGAACGGCATGGGTCAATATCCTTCGTATGCGTGCTATGGGCCGGCTACGCTTGGAACTGACTGCGATAAAATTTGTTTGTGCATTTACTAAGTGTAATATTTTTATTTGCTTGTTTCTATTCTCACAAGATCTGATTAAGCAATAATGAAGGATATTTTACTACTTATACGATAGTAAAATTACACTTATATTAGTAATTATTGACCGACTCACGACTGTTCCCTGAGGTCAAGTCGCGCGCCGTAATGACTTAAAAAAACAGCAAAAAATTGGCGCATAAACGGGATATCTACAGGAACAGAAGAATCTAGCTTTTGCATTGCCGCTGACAAAAACGAAATTTGTTTTGCTACTAATACGATTAAATTTAGTTGCTTATGGTTGTATTGCAGGCGACTCTATTCAGAGTCTGCGATAAAGACTCCTCCCGTTTCGTTGACAAAATCAACGGCGCAGTATGGCCTGACGGTTGGAGGCTAACAGGACGGGATGGCCTTCAATGAGAATAGCCTCCTCTTCGATATGGCGCATCCTCTCCCGGTGACCATCGGTTAGGTCATGACCTTTCATGGAAATGGGGGTCCACTGCTGGCAGCAATTGTCAACAGGTCCTGGAGGCCCCCGACTACCAATCTCCGCCAATGGTCCATCGCGGGGCGCTGCGGATCACAACAATGCCTAATCCTCTTTGCGCCAACGATCTTCTTCACGCCTATGGCGCCGCCGGTTCTTGTCGCGTTTTTCATCCAAAAGTAAGCCGCCAACGTCAATGCCCAGCTCAATAAGCGCTTTTGTTGAATCGTTCGATTTATGAATCGAGCAATAGCAATACCTACTCGTCTGCCGGCATGTGCCTTTGTTCCCATCCTTGTCTGAACAAGATTTGCCCCGGACACCTCTTTTACAACTGGTATTGCCGCCAGAGTGCGTATGGAAGCAACGGTCAGGCCTATGAGCAAGTGAGGTATCGGCCAGGAAGAAACTCATTGTGGCGAATGCGAGGAAAAGCGCGCACAAACGGCGTGACAGGAACGCGGCAGGCCCGGAAATAGAGGTCACAAACATAACTCCCTCCAATCTTCAATGACCTTCAGATTCGCATTGTGAACTCATTCCGGCATCTATTTCGGCAATTCAAAGTTAACGGATATCGCTTTTTCACACTCCGGAAACCAACATCTTATAAGGTCCTGGTACTGGACAATATACGCATTATTTGATAAATCGAAGCTGAGTGCAGGGGTTTGCGGTGCCTGAGACCATAGGTTTTGGGGCCCTGACGCATCAAGCAGACAATTAGATTATTCGATTGCAAGGGATATCACGCGTGCAAGTTCACGTTCGCGACAACAATGTTGATCAAGCGCTGAAAGCTTTGAAAAAGAAGATGCAGAGAGAAGGCATCTTCCGGGAAATGAAGCTGCGCAACTTTTACGAAAAACCTTCCGAAAAGCGTGCCCGGGAAAAGGCCGAGGCTATCCGGCGTGCGCGCAAGCTTGCACGGAAGCGGGCTCAACGCGAGGGCTTGCTTCCAAGCCGGAAACGTCCGGCACGCGCCGGAGGCCGACGTTAGCGCCTAATTTCGTTTGATCGTCTAAGAATTTGAGAAACCTGCGTGATGTTTTAACGCGCGGGTCGTTGTTGTTTGTGCCTGCATGATGGCGCACGCCGACCCACCAAATCTATCACCTGATCCAGATACGCCACCTTGAGTGGATTATAATTCTGCCATTTATTCCAGCGGCCATAAGGAATGACCGATGGGCGTTCAAGCGCCACGCAGGCTTGACCGCCATAAGGCGCAGGCCACGCGGTCGCGCTTGCCAATGGTCGCCAATCGTT
>BFAS01000169.1 GCA_008974985.1 bacterium MnTg02 | reverse complement strand
CGTTTGACCTGCCGGCAGATAGACATCCACCCGGCTGCCGAACCGGATCAATCCGAACCGCTCGCCAACGCCAATAGTACTACCATCTTCGACAAACACTACGATACGCCGCGCCACAAGCCCCGCAATCTGCACAACGCCGATTTGTTGCCCCTTATGCGTTTCCAAGACCAAGGAACGCCGCTCATTGTCGTCGCTCGCCTTATCCAGGGCGGCATTCAGAAACAATCCGGGAGAATAGACCGAACGAAGAATTTTGCCGGCCACTGGCGCTCGATTTATATGCACATCGAAAACCGACAGAAAAATCGAAATACGGATCACAGGCTCGTCACCGAGCTGGAGATCCCTAAGTGGAGGAACTTGATCGATCGCCACAACCAGCCCATCGGCGGGGCTGATCACAAGCCCCTCGCGCAATGGAGTTACACGATCAGGATCGCGAAAAAAATAGGCAACATAGATGGTCAAAAACACGCCGATCCAGCCCAGAGGCGTCCACAACAAAAAGAAGAGAAGCGTTATCGCGGCCGCGCCCGCGACATACTTATGCCCGTCACGATGAATAGGCACGAAGCTGGACGCAATCGTATCGAGCAAGCTGGAAGGTTGAACCATTTTGCCTCCTTAGGTTCCGTCCAGTGGGATCAGATCCTATCATATCGAACTCGTGACGAGCGCTTGTAAAAAGGTTTCAGCCAAAAGCACTCAGGAATCAGCAGAGCCACATCAACCGGTGAATTTCAACCTTGATGACTTAAACAGAGCCTATTTGGCGGCGACTGGGTCCGGTCGCGCCTGAATTTTTGTATCCTCGGCATGCTCCAACGCATGCGCAAGACGCTCCCGTGCTTTTTGGGCTTCGCGCTGACGCGCCCACATGCTGGCATAAAATCCATCTTTCGCAATTAAATTCGAATGGGTGCCGCGTTCTACGATACGGCCCTGTTCGAAAACGATAATCTCGTCGGCGTGAACGATCGTAGACAAGCGATGGGCAATCACGAGCGTTGTCCTATCTTTTGCAACACGATCAAGAGCGTCTTGGATCTCTTTCTCCGTGTGACTGTCAAGTGCGGACGTCGCCTCATCGAGCATCAGGATCGGAGGGCCTTTTAAAAGCGTCCGCGCGATTGCAACACGTTGTTTCTCGCCGCCGGAGAGTTTCAAACCACGCTCGCCGACCATTGCATCGTAGCCTTCGGGCAGGGTTTGAATAAAGTCATCAATTTGTGCAAGCCGCGCTGCCTCTCGCATCTCATCGTCAGTAGCGTCTGGACGGCCATAGCGAATGTTGTAGGCTATCGTATCGTTAAACAGCACTGTGTCCTGCGGCACCATGCCAATCGCGGCGCGTAACGAATTCTGTGTCACATCGCGAATATTCTGCCCGTCAATCAAGACCCGCCCTGAAGTCACGTCATAAAAGCGGAATAGGATCCTGGAAATTGTTGATTTCCCAGCACCAGACGGCCCGACAAGCGCGACCATCTTGCCCGCTGGCACTTCAAAACTCACATCCTTCAATATTGGACGTTTCGGATCATATGCAAAATAAACATTCTCGAATTTTATGGTTCCTCGGACAACTTCCAGCGGCTTGGCCCCCGGCGGGTCCTTAATTTCAGCCTCCTGCTCAAGCAGCGCGAACATCGTCTCAAGATCCACAAGACCTTGTTTGATTTCGCGGTAGATCATGCCCATGAAATTGAGAGGCTGGTAGAGCTGGATCAACATCGCATTGACCATCACGAAGTCGCCAATCGTGAACGTGCCTTGAACGACTCCACGTGCGGCAAGCAGCATGCAAAGTGTTAGGCCAACCGTAAAGATGAACGCCTGACCGGCATTAAGAACGCCCAGCGAATAATAAGTCTTGATTGCCGCGCGTTCATAATCCGCCATTGAGGAGTCGAAACGCCTTGTCTCAAGCTTTTCGTTAGTGAAATATTTGACGGTTTCATAATTCAGCAAACTGTCGACGGCCTTCGCGTTTGCCTCTGTATCGGAGTCATTTAGTTCACGCCGTATCGCAATGCGCCAATCACTCGCCTTCACGGTGAACCAAAGATACACCGTCACTGTCAAACCCATGATGAGCAAAAAGTCCCAACCGAAATAGAAGACGAGCAAAATAGCAACGAAACTCATTTCGATGGCCGTTGGGATCGTATTCAGCACGCCCATCCGGATAATCAGCTCCACAGATTTCGTGCCGCGCTCGATCACCCGGCTTAAGCCACCCGTTCGGCGCTCAAGATGAAATCTGAGCGATAGGTTGTGGAGATGAATAAAAGTCCGCTTAGCAAGTTGGCGAACGGCGTTTTGCCCGACTTTAGTGAAGAGCACATCGCGAATTTGCGCAAAGCCAATCATCATCACGCGGCCAACGCCGTAAGCGATGATAAGGAAAATCGGCACTGTTGTAAGAGCCATCACGGAAGGTGAAGATACGCCGCCCGCGCCAGCCTCCCCGGTGAGCCAATCAACAGCCGCTTTGTAGCCAATCGGAACCATGACGGTCACGATTTTCGCCATGACAAGAGCTGCAAATGCCAAAACGACCCGGACTTTCAAATCCCTACGGTTGGCCGGCCAAACATAGACCAACAGAGCTTTCAGCACGCCGAAATGATCAGCACGGGCGTTCAGCGCGTTCACTCTGTTATCGGCGTTCGTGTCCATGCACCTCATTAGCCTTTAGACTTTGCGGTGACGTCTGTGTATGGCATCAGTGATAACACGGCGTCCAAGGCGGCGAGGACCATGTTTACTCGGACATGACAGATGCATTCGCGTATTGAGACCGGGCGCCCAAACGATCACGCGCGCCCGGTTCGCGTTAATGCGTCAAAAGACAGGCGACTTCATAGCCGCAGATTGCACGATTAAGGCAGCTTGAACTTCTGCGCCGGATAAATCCAATGAGGATCGCGAATCTTTCGCCGGTTCTTCCTATAGATCGACTTGTAGCGAATACCGCGTCCATAATACTGCTCGGCAATATCCCATAGCGTATCGCCACGCCGCACAATGACCGCCCCTCGGCTCCGCATTCTCCGAAGCCTCCGACCCAACGCCCGCGTTCCAGAGATTCGAGCATTCGCTGTTCTCACACGCCTACCATTTCTGCGTTTGGCTTTGCGACTTATGATTTTTTTGTGCTTGGCTCGGACGCGCGATCGACGGCGTGCGGCACGCTTGGATTTTTCTGAGTTTGATTTTACGTCAAGAGCGGCAATCTTCTGATCCGGTTTTTCTAACGTCTTACCTGATTGAGGTTTCGCGGTCACAGCGCCACCCGACGGCTCCGGCTTCACGATCGGCGCCGTGGCCGGCTTGGGAGGTTGTGCGACTTCGCGAGCTCCCGGCACTTCGCCAACGCGCGCGATTATCGCCGCTTTCGGCAGGGTCCATTCCAAGGGCTTGTCGGCACGCGCGAAAACCTTACCCGATTGATCAACTTGCTCGGCACGGAGCTTGTAGCGCCCGGCCGGCAAAGGCAAACGCTTATGGAAAGTCCACGAACCATTTTCTTTGGCCGTTACGGACCCAACATGTTTATTGTCGAGATAGAGCCGGATGCGCGTACCTGGTAAGGCGATTCCCTCCATCGATAAGGATCCGGTTTTTCCGAGGGACTTCTCATAGCCAACAGAGCCAAATGAGACCAGTGGAACGGGTACAGGTGAAGAGGCTGCCGCAACTGATTTTTGGTCGCCCAAGGGTTTATCTTTCGATGGTTCGGAGCCCTTACCATCTGAACTTCCGACGCCGAAAAAGTTGCGTACGCTGTCGATGACTGAAGGCACATCCTTTTCGAGAGATGCTTGTTTGCGCGCAACCTTTGCATCTTTATCTGCTTTCTTTTCACCCGGTGTTTTCGCCACATGGATCCGCACATCGCCATCGCCCGGAACTTTTTTGGCCATCGAGTCCGTCGCCGGTTTCGCGGATCCTATATCGGCTGTTTTAGATCCCGCAGAGTTTGCCGACTTGTCTGAGGCTTTGGCTGGTGATTGGGTGCTATTTGCTACCCGAGCAACTTTTTCATTCGATGGTACAGGTTTCTTTTCTGCAACTGCTTCTGCAACCTTCAAAGGCTTCTGAAGCACTTTTTTCTGCCCCTTGTTGTCAGAAAGAGCAACCCGAGGCGTTGCTTTCGGCTTTTCGGCAATGGACACGGTAATGGTTTGATCGGAAACCAGGCCCGCATTTCCGTCCGGAGAGAGCGCCGAAAGTTTGATGCTATGTTCGCCTGGGGCGAGCGGCTTGTCAGCGATAATAACCCACTGACCGGAACTGTCCGCTTTCGCCTGCCCGATCACTCCGCGGTTCGACTCGACCCTAACTTTCCAGCCGGGCTCCGACCGTCCGGCGAGTACAGCATCTCCATTTGGCTGAACTCTCACCACATCAAACTCGGGAGTTAAGGGCGCGGGTTTGCTCTCGCCAGCCAGTTTCGAAGTGCTCTCCGAGGACGGTGATTTGGCCGCATCCTTTCGAGCGCGGCGAGCCAAGGCACGCGGATCTTTGGTTACGCGCGGCATTTCACTCGTTAGTTTTGCTTGAGTTTGTTTGAACGCGCTCCAGCTCA
Organism: bacterium MnTg02; assembly: GCA_008974985.1. GTDB lineage: Bacteria > Pseudomonadota > Alphaproteobacteria > Rhizobiales > BFAS01 > MnTg02. The sequence continues at coordinate 4,821 of BFAS01000169.1, read as the reverse complement.
TCACAGCATATGCACCTGCGGTGAAAGAACCGATCAAGCACAAAATCATCAACACAAATCGACTGCCACTCATGCGACTCTCGCCCTTCGGAACACTAAAATTCGGTCAAATACAGCGCTCTTGCGCGCAATTTATCATCGGATATAGCAGGGTTTCGCGGAAATCCGCTAGCTTGGCCCGACGAAATTAACGTTACTCATATCGTCAACCAAACTCTCCGCGCAATCTACCCTAAATTGGTTAGGCGCTGGATCATAATAATAGGATCTAGACGACAAAGGAGCAATGTGTGCCGCTAATAAAAGTTGCCAATTATTGGAACGCACCAAAATAAGTTTTTTAGATATAAAGGACGGTCAATGACACAAGAAATCAACAACATCCGTCAAACTCATAATGTTTGTGTGTTTTGCGGATCGGGAAAGGGAGTAAACCCCGTCTACGCGGAAACAGCACGACAGCTTGGCCAATCCTTAGCAGAGGCAAAACTTGGACTTGTCTATGGCGGTGGCGGGCTTGGTTTGATGGGAGAGATTGCCCGGTCAGTTCTAAAACATAACGGCCGGGTCACCGGTATTATTCCGGGCTTCCTGTCCAAGCGGGAACAAATGCTGCAAGATGCGCAGGAACTTATTATCACGCGCGACATGCATGAGCGAAAAATGCTTATGTTCAAGAAATCAGATGCGTTCGTTGCTTTGCCAGGCGGAATTGGCACGCTCGAGGAACTTGTCGAGCAACTCACATGGTCGCAGCTCGGCCGTCATAACAAGCCGATCATCCTCGCCAGTATCGACGGTTTTTGGGAACCGCTGCTGGGTCTGCTGTCGCAGATGCGCGAGGAGACTTTCATTCGCCAAGACCTTGAAGTGCAATTTCACGTTGTCAATAGCGCAGAAGAGATCGTGCCAACCCTTATGAGTACCGGCCTCAGGCGGATAAGTCCGACAGGATCTGAAAGTTTTATCGAGGCTAAATTTTAGTGGTCCGGGCCTGTCATTTCATATCGTGTTTGCTGGCCCGCCCGTCTAGGCCCACCACTTTGCGCTTTGATTTGTCTTAGCCAGCGTCCAACCATGTCGCGCACCCAAGCGTTCCCATCCGGCGAATGGCTCTTTCAATCCCTCCCAGCGCACCACATATTTGGGTGGTAAATCAAAAAAGCATTCCGAGCCGCTTAGCCTTGCGCCAGAATGGCGATCATGTCTTTGCTATTGGAAATCCGTTGGAATTGGAAATAGTTGCACCCAATTTTGTTGGCACCCTATAAAGCTATTATTGGATATTTCGGAGTTGGTCCCGTGATACCGTTCCTCGACGAAGAACGCCGTGAAGCGCATAAGCTACGCAATCTTCTGCACTCTGGCCTACTCGTTATTGGTCTCGGACTCCTTTTGGCTGTGTGTGCGTGGCTGATCTGGGGATGGTCTGGGATTATCTGGTCGTTCCTGCTCATCGGACTGTTTTTGTTCATAGCGCCGCGCATCTCTCCTGGCGCAATTATGCGGATGTACCGGGCAGTCCCTCTTGATCCGAGACATGGCGCACAATTGCAACGCATCGTTACGATTCTTGCCGATCGAGCTGAATTGCCGGAAACGCCGCGCTTATTTGTAATCCCCAGCGCTACGTTGAATGCATTTGCGACCGGCACTCCGGAGAACGCCTTTATTGCCGTCACTGAGGGATTGCTGCGCAAACTTGATCTTCGCGAGATCACAAACGTTCTCGCCCATGAAATGAGTCACATCCGCAACAATGATCTCAGGATCATGGGTTTGGCGGATCTCATGAGCCGCCTCACGCAATTCCTGTCATTTGTTGGACTTTTCCTTTTATTTCTCAATTTGCCATTTGCTCTCATGGGAAAGGCCGCCATCCCATGGATGGCAGCTTTGTTGCTTTATCTGGCTCCAACGATTGGAAGCTTGCTGCAACTCGGCCTCTCGCGAGCACGTGAATATGATGCTGACTTGGAAGGTGCGCAGCTCACCGGCGATCCGGAAGGGCTTGCCTCCGCGCTTGATAAGCTTGAGAGGTATCAGGGGCAATTTTGGGAGGAGATTTTTTTCCCTGGCCGGCGAATTCCTTATCCGTCCATTCTACGGAGTCACCCGGCAACTCAGGAGCGCATCAAACGGCTTATGCAACTGCGTCCGAATTTGCCAACGGTCGCAGTTCCCAATGAACCAATGATTACGCTGGTCGGCTATGGCCCGGCGACATTGCAACCGCGATATCACTGGCCGTGGCCCGGAATTTGGTATTGATCGCGGCTTCTCTGACTTAGCTTATTGCCGCAACGGTTTGATCAACGAGAGAATTGAGGCGTCCGCGTTCGGGGTAGACCCGACCGACTGCTCTGAGCCCCATATAGTTCATTGTTATAAAATCTGCGAGCCCTTCCACATCGCGATCTTGCGATAGTTCACCCCGCGCTTGGCCACTTATAATCAGATTGAGAAAAACCTTCCGAATGCGGCCGACGCCCTCGGCGATGCGCCGAGCTGCCATCTCATCCTGAGGCAAGACCTCAAGAGCACTGTTCATAAGCAAGCAACCGCGTTTGTCCATATCGCTCGTGCTGCTTTCGACAACCACGTCGAATGCCCGTCTGACGCCTTCCTTGATGCTCGGGGCGGTCTCGATTTGCTTTGCGAGATCGTCAGCAAACTTGATCGCATAATGATCGATCGCTGAGAGAAACAGCTCGTGCTTTGTCCCAAAACTATTGTAAAGGCTCGATTTAGACAGTTTCATCGACCCAAGAAGGTCCATTAGCGATGCCGCCTCATATCCTTTCATACGAAAAGTTTCGACAGCACTATCCATTGCCTGGACTTCGTCAAATTCTCTTGGACGGGCCATTTTTTTCTCCTTGTACCAACTCGGTCCAATATCATGATTCGTACAAGAAAACCGGACAATAGCAAATCTTAAAGTTTCTCCCAGTTAATTTTTAGAATTATTTTTCTCTCGAGTCGCATAATAACTATTCGGAAATACCGATGAATGTACAGACAAATAGATCTCAATTTCAAACTTACAGCTTGTTTGCTCATTTTGAGCCCATGCATTTTATATTTATTTTTGATAATAACCCGATCGCAAATAATTTGCCTCATCCTGGCCGGCGCGGCCATGTGACGCACCGGCAACAATGTTTCAATTCATTTTGATTATGCGTATGCCGCTGACTTCGGTGCCGGCGCGCCGTCCCGCAAAAGTTTGTAATTCATCGAATCAATCAGGGCTTCGAACGACGCGTCAACAATGTTTGGCGACACGCCGATCGTATACCATCGATTGCCGTCGCCATCACGGCTCTCGACCAAGACGCGGGTGACCGCGTCGGTGCCACCGGTCAATATCCGGACTTTGTAGTCCACCAGTTCGACGTCTGAAATGTAGTTCTGATATTTGCCAAGGTCCTTGCGCAGCGCATTGTCGAGCGCATTCACCGGGCCATTTCCTTCTCCGACGGACATCATGGTCTTGCCATCGACATGAACCTTGACGGTCGCTTCCGAAACAGTCACGAGATCACCGAAGGCATTGTGGCGTCGTTCCACCATGACGCGGAAGCTGTCAACGTCAAAAAATTTCGGCACGGAATCAAGAGCGCGCCGCGCCAATAGCTCGAATGAGGCATCGGCGGCCTCGTAAGCATAGCCCACCGATTCACGTTCTTTCACGATCTCAAGCAACCGCCCGATGCGTCTGTCATCTTTGTCCACGGGGATGTTCAACCGATCGAGCTCAGCAATAATGTTGGATTTGCCCGCTTGGTCCGACACATAAAGCCGTCTCTGATTGCCAACACTTTCAGGCGGCACATGTTCGTAGGTTTCCGGCGCCTTGAGAATTGCAGAGGCATGAATTCCGGCCTTTGTGGCGAAGGCCACCTCACCGACATAGGGCGCATGTCGGTTCGGCGTGCGGTTGAGAACTTCATCGAGCACCCGCGAGGCATGAGTGAGCTTGCAAAGTTTTTCGGCCGTGACGCCAATTTCGAAATGCTCGGCATATTCCGATTTCAGCATCAAAGTAGGAATGATTGAGATGAGATTTGCGTTTCCGCATCGCTCGCCGACACCGTTCAACGTACCTTGAATTTGCCGGACACCGGCAGCGACTGCCGCCAGCGAATTGGCCACCGCGTTCTCTGTGTCATTATGAGTATGGATGCCAAGATGGTCGCCAGGAACAATCCTTGTCACATCGGCAACGATATCCGCGATTTCATTCGGCAGTGTTCCGCCGTTCGTATCGCAAAGCACAACCCAGCGCGCGCCTTCGTCAAAGGCCGCTTTCGCGCAGGCAAGTGCGTAATCCCGATTGCCCTTATAGCCGTCGAAAAAATGCTCGCAGTCGAGCATCACCTCGCGACCGCTGTCCTTGACCGCGCGAACCGACTGCACGATTGACTTCAGATTTTCGTCATTGGTCGTACCGAGCGCCACGCGCACATGATAATCCCATGCCTTGCCCACCAAACAGATGGCGTCGACGGCGGCACGCAGCAATTCCTGAAACCCTGGATCGTTGCTCACCGATCGCCCGGCCCGTTTGGTCATGCCGAAGGCCGTAATGGTCGTGTTTTCGTAATCCCGCTTTTTGGAGAAAAATTCCGTATCTGTCTTGTTTGCGCCCGGATAGCCGCCTTCGACATAGTCTACGCCGAGGTCATCAAGGGTCTTGGCAATCAATATTTTATCTTCGACAGAAAAATCGACCCCGTGCGTCTGCGCACCATCGCGGAGCGTGGTGTCGTAGAGATAGAGGCGTTCCTTGGTCATTCTTTTCGCCTTAATGCTTTC
>BFAS01000168.1 GCA_008974985.1 bacterium MnTg02 | reverse complement strand
ATTCGATCGTCCTCATGTCCGACTGGCCACGCTCGGCGACGCTTTTGACGGTGGTCTCCTCGACGCGGATATATTGAAAAGCCGGTATCTTGGCGATGGCCCGCAAAGCGCGAAGCGCTCCGGTCCGGTCCGATGCGTGTAAAGGCTCCGCCACGCTTGAGGAAAAAACATACGCGGTGCCAAGGATTTCCTGGGTCTTGGCTTCGATATATTGCGATGACTCCCGGAAAGCGGACATGATTGTTGTCCCGAGCGCCGTTATCGCGATGCCGATGAGCACCACGACAATAAGCTTGCGCAGGACGGAGCGGCGAACCGCGTAATCTTGATCAGTGGTTTTTTGTTTCACGGCGGGACAATCACGCTAGTACAACATTCTCTCGAGCATAGTTGGTTAGGCTTAATATTTTGTCGTCGGGAGAATTATTTCCCCCGTTAAGAATTTCGTCGCACTTTTTTAGTAAAATTATCTCTGAAATTAAATGAAAACAAAAAATAAGCCGTAAGGCAGGCTGCCAAAACCAAGGCGTGGTTCGGTGGAACCACAAGCGGTGACGCGGGTGAGCAAATAATTGACCGACGAAGTCGGCAAAGGCTCTACAGGGAGCCGGTCAACCAGGAAGGTGCCACGTGCGATATTTTCTGAGGGCAGTTCGCCGCGTAAAATCATTCAACAGCAAAACTGCGCACCAATTTGCACATCATACACGCCGCCAATTGAATCGTGTTCGAGATGCGATCAGCCCATTTCGCGGGAGCGAGTCCGGCGGTGTCCTGATTACATTTACGCTCATTTTGCCGGTCATGATCATGGTCGTCGGCATGGCGATTGATTACGGTCTTTTGGTAAGCCAGGAGTCCAAGCTGCAACACGCAGCCGACTCGGCGGCGCTCGCCGCGGCAAGCGAGTACAATGTTGTTAATTCTTACGACAATAGTAACGAGCAACTTGCGGCGGTGGCGAAATCATCGGCTGCCGCGAATTTGCAAGGCAAAGGTTCGGATTTTGGGATTTCCGTAATAGTCGATGATGAGACGGCGACGGTCACTGTCGAGCTCACTCAAGCGGCGGATAAGGCTTTTCTCGGCAGTCACGCATTCACCAACGGGACGATTAAGGTCAATGCGGCAGCGCAAGTCATCGGTCAAATGCCCGTCTGCGTTATCGGTCTCGCTGACCATGCGGGCGGCACTATTTCACTCGATTCGAATGCGCGGATCACGGCGGAGAATTGCGCGGTCTACTCCAACTCGAAGAGCACGAGTGGCCTATCCTCGAAAAGCAATGCCGTTCTTCACGCGGGACTCATTTGCTCGGCCGGCGGCAGCGTCGGTGGCAAAGCAAACTTCAAGCCGGAGCCCCTGACAGACTGCCCAGTGATAGAGGATCCGCTGAGAGACCGCCCGGCGCCAAAAGCCGGTTCATGCAAGGCAAACGACCTAGAGATCATCGACAAAGTTGTGACCCTAAGCCCAGGCACTTATTGTGGCGGCATCAAGATCGACGGCAATGCGAAGGTTTACATGCGGCCGGGCATCTATGTGATAAAAGACGGTCCGCTGAACGTTGATTCAAATGCCGAATTGGAAGGCGAGTATGTCGGAATCTATCTTGTTGGCTCCAAGTCGACGTTCCGGTTTGCGAGCAACGCAGAGATAGATTTGTCGGCGCCGAAGGATGGACCGCTTGCTGGTCTGCTGTTTTTCGAGGATCGCAACGCGCCGAAATTGCGGCGTCATGAAATCTTGAGCAATTACGCCCATAATTTGCTTGGGACAATTTACCTGCCACAGGGGCGCCTCGTTGTCGATGCGGATAATGAGATTGCCGACCAATCGGCCTATACAGCAATTATCGTGCGGCAATTGGAGCTCTATGCGGGCCCGAACCTGGTGCTGAATACCGATTACAGCGCCACCGACATTCCAGTGCCTGACGGCATCGTCGGTCTAGGCCAAGCTGTGAGGCTCACACAGTAATCGCGCTGGCTTTTCACCGGATATCATTCAAGCCTCAATTTCCAGGCGATTTTGCCATTCAATGCCTGGCCACCGCGACCGCGGCCTGAATCCGGAGATTCATGGTTTCCGGTCGACTTGCAATGCTGGACGGCTTTCTTCCCCAGAACGCGATGATGCCCTTGGTTTGACCGGCATGGCTGGTGGCGGTCGGATTGATCCTCATAGCCGCCATGGCGGCCCAATTTGTGCCAAACGGGCTGGTGGTTCGGTCCGCCATTTCTTGATCCGGCATATTCGGCTTTGATCGGAATTGGCTGGATGAGCCATCCGGGAAATGCCGGTTTCGGCAATTCCCACTTAGGCAATAATAACGATCCGATACATTTTCCTTGAATCTTGTTCCGTATGAATTCATATAGAGGGGGCCGGTAAGCCCGAAGATGGGGTATTTCTTAGACTTGCGGACAAGACGCCTTGCCATAACTGGCCTGACTGCCTTTCCTAAAATCTGAGTTGCTGCGCTTTCGATGACTGCTTGATGAGACCGGCGTTCTAACTTTGACAAGGGAAAAGGATTTCTCCATGAGCCAAAATGGCACCGTAAAGTTTTTCAATCGTTCCAAAGGTTTTGGATTTATTGCGCCCGACGACGGCGGCAAGGACATTTTTGTTCATGCCTCAGCGCTGGAGCGTTCAGGTATCCCAGGTTTGGATGAAGGTGACAAAGTCACTTTTGAAATCGAAGACGACCCGAAAGGTCGTGGTAAGCAAGCAGCTGACTTGCAGCTTATCTAACCATTTCGGTTTTGAGTTTTGAAATTTAGGCCGTCGAACGACTGTTCGGCGGTTTTTTTTCTTTTCTGAGCGGCCGCAACCAGCGCCGAATTCACATTAAGGATCTTCGTACCGGTGTTCGGCTGAATGGAATGATCGAGACTTGTCCGGCCCTAGCACGCCAGGCCGGCCAGGCAGATTGGAGCCATGCGGAATTGCGCGAAGCGCAGATATCGGCGTGGGCGGACAACCGCAAGATTTCACAAGACGGCTTAGGGAAAAGTTTTGAAGCTTCCGGAAGCCGAACACGCCCCCGAAATCTAGGCGGCCTCCGCAGCCATCCGTCTCTTACGCCGCCAGCCTATGAACCCCACAATGCCAAGGGCCGGTGCCGAAGAGGGGTAAGGCTGCTGGGAGGGGGACGGGATTACGTGCAAATGGTTCGTAACTTATATTATCGATCAATGCGACGGGGTTTTGCGTGTCCGTAACGCGCGTTCGCGGGCGCCAAAGGCTCTTATAGACTTGGCAACAAATGGGTGCTTTCAGGCGAAACGCTCAACTCACAAAAAGCCATTTAACAAATGGCTAGAATCTGGCAACCGCTCAATTTAGCTTGTGGGCTTGATATTCACCGCCTTCACCAAAGAGGCGTTTTAGATCTTCTTCGGTCTCATGATCGATAGAGGTATTGGCAGACGGGAGCAGCGCCACGAGCTGCGAATCTATGGTGTTTTCGTCGAGCCATTGCTTTTCGCTGAATGAAAGCGGCTCACGCTCGATCAAACGCATAATGCCAGTGCAGCCGTCACTGCAGACCGCGAAGGCTGCAATCGCGTCGGGCTCTTTAAGCTCCCCGGCGATGATAAAGGCGCTTGCTTGCTTCCAGGCCATGAATGCAACGCTTGCTTGCTTCCATGCCATGAATGCACCCTCGCTCGGATTCGACTTCAAAAGTTCTAAAACGTTTTGCAGAAACGGATTTTTCGCCATGAAACGCATTCCGCGCTTATGTATGGTCATATCGTCGGGCGGCATGAGGATGCGATATTCGCCGTCGGGCACCGTGATGCGAAACCGGGGCACAACCTCAACGCCTTTGCGAACGATGTCTTCAGACAGCGCAATTTCTTCTAAGAGGGCTGTTCTCATGCGGTCACGGTGCCCGCCCGTGCCTGTGAAAGTCAAGAGGCTGTTCGCTCTTCAGCATTGACAGAACCGGCCTGCCCTTAGGCGGCACCGCTTGCTGCGAATTGGTATGCCCTAGGAGAGCAAAAGTTGCGCGCTTTCCCTATCGGGTGGCAAGCGGGACCAAGCCGCGGCGGGTTGTCAAAGTTTGGCGCTATGGAGAACAAGTTGTGTGTCTGCCCCGCAAATAACTCGCTGGATTGTCCGAGGTTTACGGTTCGTTCATGGGAAGTTGACGGCATATGACCGCCCTGGTTCTCATCCCTGAAACGAGGGTAATTCATTGATTTTAATTGAATATTTGCTGGTGCCGCCGCAGTGAATCGAACACTGGACCTCGCCCTTACCAAGGGCGCGCTCTACCCCTGAGCTACGGCGGCGCCGAATCGCACGGACCTTCAACAAACTATGGAACCTATTCCTAAACGCGGATGGACGGTCCGGTGCAGAGTTCGGCGAACCTGCCATAGCTTGGCCGTCATCACAAGATCACAATCGCCAAGCGAGCATTTCCGAATGCCGGCCAAACAGTCCCCACTCTAGCCCCTGCGGCTCAGCAACACATCATTGCACGTGGCTGCCGCGACCGCGCACACATTGACGATACCGCGGGCCGTCGCCGAGGGGCTGAGAATATGGGCTGGCTTTTGTAGTCCTAACAACAGCGGACCGACCAGTTGTGCATCGCCAAGAGTGCGCATGAGGTTAAGTGCGCTATTGGCGGAATTGAGCTCCGGGAAAACGAGCAGGTTGGCAATTCCCTCAAGAGTCGAATTCGGAAAAATGGAGTCTCTGACCTCCGGATCGAGAGCGGCATGGGTCTGCATCTCGCCATCCACCATTAAATCCGGCGCCCGTTCCTTGAGCATGGCGAGGGCGTCGCGCATTTTTGTCGCCGAGCTGCTCTTGCGGCTACCGAATGTGGAGTGGGAAATCAGCGCCACCCGGGGCTCGATGCCAAAGCAGCGCATCTCCTCAGCTGCGAGCAATGTTTGCTCGACGATCTGCTCGGCGTCCGGGTCGAGAGCGATATAGCAATCGGTCAGGAATATAGGTCCTTTTTGATGAATGGCGAGGGCCAGCGTTGACGGGGCTTTTTCGTCCGGCCTTAGGCCAATAATGTCGAGCACATGGCGCAGATGGTCCGGGTAGGAGCCATATGTCCCGCACAGCATCGCGTCGACTTCGCCGCGATCGAGCATGATGGAGCCGATGACGGTGGTGCTGGTGCGCAGCCGGGTCTTGGCAAGGTCCGGTGTGACGCCCCTGCGGCCGGCCCGCTCGACATAATGGCTCCAATAGTCCCGGTAGCGCTCATCGCTTTCCGGATTGACGATCTCGAAGTCTGTGCCGGGCACCAAATTAAGGCCAAGCCGTTCCAGACGTGCTTCAATGACTTGCGGACGGCCAATGAGAACGGGGTCGGCAAGACGTTCGTCCACAATGGCTTTCAGGGCGTAAAGGACACGCTCATCCTCGCCTTCCGCGAACGCGATACGGCGCAGCGTGGTGCGTGCGCGGTCGAACACCGGACGCATGACCAGACCCGAGCGGTACACAAACCGGTAAAGATCCTGCTTGTAGCGGTCGAGATCGGCAATCGGCCGCGCGGCAATGCCCGAGTCCATGGCAGCCTTAGCGATAGCGCATGGAATTTCGACCACCAGGCGCGGGTCGAAGGGTTTCGGGATCAGATATTCGGGTCCGAATGTCAGTGAGGTTTCGCCATAAGCCGCGGCGGCGATGTCGGAGCTGCCGGCGCGGACGATATCGGCAACAGTGTGAACCGCAGCTTCGACCATAGCGTCGTTTATGTCGCTGGCGCCAACGTCCAGCGCTCCCCTGAAAATATAAGGGAAGCAGAGAACGTTATTCACCTGATTGGGATAGTCCGTTCGCCCGGTTGCGATCATCACATCGCTGCGCACGGCTTTCGCGTCCTCCGGCAATATCTCAGGGTCTGGATTGGCGAGCGCAAGAATAATCGGCTGCTTGGCCATGCGTTCCACCATATCTGGTTTTAAAATGCCGCCGGCCGAAAGCCCGAGAAAAATGTCTGCGCCGCCCATGGCTTCTCCAAGCGTACGGGCTGGCGTCTTTTGAGCGTATGAGAGTTTTTCATCCGTGACGTCTTCTTCACGGCCCTCATAGACGACGCCGATGTGGTCAACCAAGGTGATGTTTTTCCGCTCCGCGCCAAGCTTGACGAGCAGGTTCAGGCAGGCAATGCCGGCTGCGCCGCCGCCGGTCGAGACAATCTTGACGTCTTTGAGATTTTTGCGCGCCAGGCGTAGGGCGTTGATAATCGCGGCGGAGACAACGATGGCGGTGCCATGCTGATCGTCATGAAAGACCGGGATATTCATCCGCTCCTTGAGCGCACGCTCGACTTCGAAGCACTCCGGCGCCTTGATGTCTTCGAGATTAATGGCCCCGAAAGTGGGTTCCAGCGCGGCGATAATCTCGATCATTTTTTTCGGATCAGTCTCGTCGATTTCGATATCGAAGACATCGATGCCCGCGAATTTTTTGAAAAGGACCGCTTTTCCCTCCATGACGGGCTTTGCCGCCAGCGGGCCGATCGCCCCAAGGCCCAGAACAGCCGTGCCGTTGGTCACGACGCCAACGAGATTCGCTCTTATTGTGAGTGTTGCCGCCTCGGCCGGGTCGTCCACAATGACTTTGCACGCTTCGGCGACGCCTGGACTATAGGCCAGCGTTAAGTCCCGCTGGTTGGCGACCGGTTTGGTGGGCATGACGGTAAGTTTGCCAGGTGTCGGCAGGCGGTGGTAATGGAGGGCGCTTTGGGCAAGTGAATCATCAGCCATGTGATTTCCCGGGACTTTTTCTCATCAACTGCTGTTATGATGTGAGTTCGGAGCGAATGCAATGGCTCGATAGAACTCGGGTTAGGTAATAAAGCCAGGCAATGACAATGAGTGCGACTGGAAAAGAAGGAACAGGAAAGCGGGACGGGGATAGCCGGAAAGAGCGCCTGGCGGCATCGCTAAGGGCCAATCTGCAGAAACGGAAAGTGTTGCAGCGGCAAAGGCAGTCGCAATTTGGTGAGGAGGAGAAGACTTCAGATGAGAGTACGGTGCAGGCTGATCCGTAGGCACGTCTATTCTGCCTCAGATCACGTGATGCTATCCCCAGCTGGAGTTATTGCATTATTGTAATATTAATCACATGCGACTAGATATAGCACATGAGTAAAGTTTCCAACGACACACCAACGAGAAAGACGTCAGCAAATAGCCGCATAAGATCCATTAAAGTCGGGCGTGATGCAAAGACCGGTCGTTTCGTTGTGAGGGATCGAATTAGCGCTGCCGTAAGAGATGCTAAAGAGCGCTACAGTGAAACGCTACGCCGACTCAAATGACCTCCTAAGCGATTACTGGCTTCCATCCGAGCAAGACATTATCGATTTGCACCGGGAGGTACTTCAGCCAGGCGAAATTGATGGTCTCCTGGATCGTAATATGCTCGGTTCTGCGGTGGCCCGTCCACGTCAACTTCTCGCATATGAAGGTGATCAACCGGTACACGCTCTGGCTTCTGTGGTCAGTATCGGAATTGCAAAGAACCATGCCTTCGTTGATGGCAATAAGCGTGCTGCATTTATGGCTCTCAAGATGACATTGGACGAGAACGGCTTTCAGCTCGATCTAAGCCAAGATGAGGCCGTCGCCCTGATGGAGGGGATCGCCAAGGCAGAACACGAAGGCGGACTGACTAAGCGCGATTTTGAGGAGGTCGTTCGTCAGGGCGTCCATCCCTGGTCGCGCACCAACTTTACTTTCGATGTGCCGGATGGATATTTGTCGTTTGAGATCGTGCCGAATGAATCCGCTGATAAATGGATTGCAACCTGTAATACTGGTAATTTGGATATTCAACTGGAAGCCCGAACTTACCATCGACTAGTAGAAAACGTTTGGAATGCGCGTCAGGACTACGATTTGCCGGAAGAAAATGATAATGACTTCTACGATTCCACTTCCTAGTAGATTGCGCCGCTTCTAACCTTCGGCACTTGCGAATCGCCGCAAGTAGGTTCTATCAAGAGTGATTCCATCTAGACGCGATATGCGCTGCTAATTGCGTTGCGTATCAAGGCCGGGCGCAATATGTGCTAGAAATACGAGTATAAGATCCAAACAATTCATAAAGATTTAGGGGTCGGACATGGATAGAATCCGCGTTATTGGCGGCCAGCGGTTGACGGGTACAATCCCGATTAGCGGCGCAAAAAATGCGACCCTTCCCCTGATGATTGCGAGCCTCCTGACGTCCGATACGCTCACCCTGCAGAACGTGCCGCATTTGGCAGATGTCCAGCTTTTGGCGCGTATTCTGCGCAATCATGGCGTCGATTCGAGTGTTGACGGCAAGCGTGCCGGTCAAAAGTTACTCGGCGAGACCTTTCATCTAACCGCACGTCAGATTGTTGATACGACGGCGCCATACGAGATGGTCAGGCGCATGCGCGCGAGCTTTTGGGTCTTGGGGCCGTTACTGGCCCGCTGTCACAAAGCGCGCGTGTCTCTTCCGGGCGGCTGCGCGATCGGCACCAGACCGGTTGACTTGCATCTCTTGGGCCTTGAGGCGCTTGGCGCGGAAATCAATCTTGAAGGCGGTGACGTGATCGCGCGGGCACCGTCCGGTCTTAAGGGCGGCAAGGTTACGTTTCCCACGGTCTCCGTCGGGGCCACCCATAATGTCCTGATGGCTGCCGTGCTTGCAAAGGGTGAATCGCTTATTGAGAATGCCGCCCGCGAACCGGAGGTTGGCGACGTCGCGAGCTGCCTTATCAAAATGGGCGCGGTCATCGAAGGCATTGGGACATCCACGTTGCAGGTTCAGGGCGTCGACCGGCTGACCGGCGCGTTTCACGCCGTATTGCCGGACCGCATTGAAACCGGAACCTACGCCATGGCGGTCGCGGCGACGGGTGGTGAAGTTTTTCTCGATGGTGCACGGGCGGATTTGTTACAGGCGGCGCTCGATGTTCTGTGCGAAGCAGGTGTTGAAATTGAGGAAACGAATACCGGCATTAAAGTCGCGAGAAATGGCACTGGCCTCCAGCCCGTGACGATCGCGACCTCACCATTTCCAGGATTTCCAACGGATTTGCAAGCTCAACTCATGGCATTGATGTCAATTGCCGACGGCAAATCGACAATCCGTGAGACAATCTTTGAAAACCGTTTCATGCATGTTCAGGAATTGGCGCGGCTCGGCGCGGATATTTCTTTGCATGGCGATACCGCTGAAATCGCCGGCGTCACGAGGCTGCGGGGCGCCCAAGTCATGGCGACGGATTTGCGGGCCTCTGTGTCCCTGGTAATTGCCGGACTAGTTGCCGAGGGGGAGACCATCATAAATCGGGTTTATCACCTCGACAGAGGTTTTGAGCGGATTGAGGAGAAACTCAGCCGTTGTGGCGCTCAAATCGACCGAATCGTGTCTTAACCGGTTCTTGGGTCCCGAAATCAGCGAAATTGAAAAGCCGCCACGATCCGTGCAATGTCCCGTTCCGCCATTTGCCCCGTTGCGCCACTTAGCCAAGGGCGCTAACACTTCCCGAATTCTTCAAACAACGCCGGACACCGGCCAAGGCTAAGGATCGCGCTGCCGCTTATGAGTGAATTAAGGCTTGTTGCATTAGATCGGGAAGATCTTGAGATCATATCGGCGCATCTCCAGGATGCGGTGCTGCGTGTTGGCGATATGGCGTATCTGCCATCCCAAAAGCGGTTCGCCGCCGTCGCCAACCGATTTGATTGGCAAAATGCCGGTGACGATGAACAATCCGGCGGCAAAAATTATGTCCGCCGCCGTTCGGCTTTGCATATTGATCGGGTCCTCGATGCAAAGATCCAGAATATCTCTCTCACGAGTGCCGATGGCGTGCTTAACTTGCTGGCCGTGCAGTTTGACGAAGGCGAGCCGCCCGAGGGGCATATCACACTGGTCTTTGCTGGCGGCGGTGCTGTGAGACTTCACGTCGAATGTATCGAATTCGAACTTCAAGATCTTGGCCCAGCCTGGCATACCAAGAATAGGCCGGAACATAGCGAAGAGGACTCCGGAAGTCCGGCGTCGTAAAAATTCGTTAGAGGATTGAATGGTCCGTCAACTTGACAGTGCATTGCCGGAGTTTGGTGAAGCTTTCGAGGAGCTGCTCGCCTCGAAACGCGCAGAGGAATTCGATGTCGATGCCGTGGTTCGTGAAATCATTGCCGAAGTCCGGGTCCGGGGGGATCAAGCGCTCATTGATTACTCTAAGCGTTTCGACAAAGTCGATCTCGATTCTGTCGGAATTCGCGTTGCTCGTGATGAAATCGTTCGCGCCTTGGATGAGATCGACCCGGAGACCATGGCGGCCTTGGAGCTTGCGCACGACAGGTTGATAGCCCATCACGAGCGTCAGATTCCAAAGGATGACCGCTATACGGACGCTGAGGGCGTTGAACTTGGGACAATCTGGAAACCGGTCGAATCCGCCGGGCTCTACGTGCCGGGCGGTACGGCGAGCTATCCAAGCTCTGTCCTCATGAACGCGGTGCCGGCAAAAGTGGCCGGCGTCGACCGTGTCGCCATGACCGTGCCCGCCCCAAAAGGGGTGCTTAATCCACTTGTTCTAGGCGCGGCGCATATATCCGGTGTCGATGAAATCTATCGGGTGGGTGGTGCACAGGCCGTGGCTGCGCTGGCCTATGGCACGGAAACGATTGCTCCGGTCGACAAAATCGTCGGTCCGGGCAACGCATATGTCGCGGCGGCGAAAAAAATGGTCTTTGGGGATGTCGGCATCGACATGATCGCCGGACCATCGGAGGTTCTTATTGTCGCCGATGGCGACAATGATGCGGATTGGATTGCCGCCGATTTGCTGGCCCAGGCCGAGCATGATGCCTCGGCCCAATCCATATTGATGTCGGACGATGCTGATTTCGCGAAGGCCGTTGCAGAGGCCGTCGACCGCCAGCTCGCGACCTTGCCGCGGGGCAATATTGCCGCCGCCAGTTGGGAAAAACATGGCGCCATTATTTGCTTAACTGATCTCAATGAAGCGCCTCCACTCGTCGATCGAATTGCGCCGGAGCATTTGGAAATTGCCACCGCCGATCCGGAAGATCTGATGGGTCGAATCCGCAATGCCGGGGCCATATTTCTGGGCCGCTATACGCCGGAAGTGATTGGTGATTATGTGGCCGGTTCCAATCATGTCTTGCCGACCGCCCGCAGCGCCCGCTTTTCCTCAGGCCTCGGTGTGCTCGACTTTATGAAGCGCTCCTCCCTATTGCGCCTTGATAAGGCCGCTCTGGAAAAGCTCGGATCCGCGGCAATGAGGTTGGCCAAAGCGGAAGGTCTCGAAGCGCATAGCCGGTCGGTTGGTGTGCGTTTCGGCGAACGGCCTTGGTGATGGGGCAACTTTGAGCGCGAAGGGGCCGGGGGATGGCTCAGTCCGAAGACGGTAGTTCAGCCACGCTGATCGAGATCACTCTCGACGAGCAGTCAATCGGACGGAATACGCCCGACGTCGAGCAGGAACGCGAACTCGCAATTCTTGATCTCGTTGAGAGCAACTACTTTGAGCTTGCAGACGATCAATCCGGTCCCTACACGCTGCAACTCTCAGTCGTAGAGAACCGTCTCGTTTTCAATATTTCGGACAAGCAGCGCCAGCCCATCACGGCAATAGGTTTGGCGCTTTCGCCTTTCCGTCGCATCGTCAAAGATTATTTTTTGATCTGTGACAGCTATTTCGAGGCCATTAAAACGGCGCCGCCAAGCCGTATTGAGGCCATCGATATCGGCCGGCGCAGTCTGCATAATGAGGGCAGCCGGCTTCTCCAGGAGCGGCTGAAAGGCAAGATTAAGCTCGATTTTGATACGTCGCGCCGGCTTTTTACGTTGATCTGCGCGCTTCATTGGAAAGGTTGAACCGGTGGCGGTTTCGATCGGCGCCGTTGATCCGCATTCCGTTCTTTTCGCGTGTGGGATGAACGCCATTCGCTCTCCGATGGCCGCGGCGATATTGCGTCATCTCGCCGGTCATCGCATTTATGTGCGGTCGGTTGGCGTTCGGGCTGGAGAGAGGGACCATTTTGCCGTGGCCGTTATGAAAGAAATCGGTATCGACATAACGGCACACACGCCGAAATCAATTGATGACCTTGATGATACATCTTTCGATCTCATAATTACGTTATCTCCGGAGGCCCATCACCAAGCCTTGGAACTAACGCGTACGCTTGCCGTGGAGGTCGAATATTGGCCGACACTCGACCCCTCTGTTGCCAGCGGCAGCCGGGATATGATCTTGCAATCCTACCGCGCGTGCAGGGAGGGACTATTCGAACGGATCAAGGCGCGCTTTCAAATTAGCGGAGCGCCACATATCTAGCAGGCGTATGCTGTGCAGAATCATGCCACTAGCGGCCGACTAATCGCGTTTGGGTTCTGCAATGTGCCATTGTCCCAGTCGGTCGGCCTATTATTTACGGCTTGATTTTTGTCAACATGGGTCCAACTTCGCAGCATCCATGTGGAGTTTGAACCCTGAGTATCGGATAATCTTGTTGGAGCGATGAAATAGAAACTTGATTTTGCTGCTATTCGCACACATTCTCCCGCAAAACATCTATGGAAAGGAGTTACATGGCAAAGGAAGAGCTTCTCGAATTCCCCGGAGTGGTATCCGAGCTTCTGCCGAACGCCACGTTCCGTGTGAAGCTTGAAAATGGCCATGAGATCATCGCACATACCGCCGGCCGCATGCGCAAGAATAGGATTCGCGTGCTTGCTGGCGACAAGGTGCAGGACGAAATGACGCCATATGATCTCACGAAAGGCCG
>BFAS01000167.1 GCA_008974985.1 bacterium MnTg02 | reverse complement strand
CGGTTTGACGAAATCTCGGCAATAAAAAAACAAATGCTGGACGGTGACATCAAATCCGATGTTGCCCGCGTGGCCATCGATGCCCTCAAATGGCAGGCAGGCAAGGAACAGCCGAAGAAATATGGCGACCGGATCACGCAGGATCTCAATATTAAGAACTTTGACGATTTGACAGATGCGCAGGTCCGGCAGTTGCTTGATCGCGTTCGCGAAATGAACGCCCAATCAGTGCAATGAGCCTAGATTATGCCGAGCTAGAACAGATTTTGGAGAGCGAGCTTCATCGCCGCTCAGCCAAGCAAACGGCTCCCTTCGCGAAATACCAAAGCCAGCCAATCGCCTTTGTTGAAAAGGCGCTTGGCGGTTTCCTATGGTCCAAGCAACGGGAAATTTGCGAGTCCGTCCAAGAAAATCGATTTACAGCCGTCAAATCATGTCATTCGGTCGGCAAGACCGCGATTGCGGCGCGCCTTGCGACGTGGTGGCTTTCCGTTCATCCGCCCGGCGAAGCTTTTCTGGTGACCTCTGCACCGACGTGGGATCAGGTTCGGGCGCTTCTTTGGCGTGAGATCAACACAATTCACAAGAATGCCAATCTGCCGGGGCGAACCAATCAAACCGAATGGTTGTTCGGCAATGAACTGGTCGGATATGGCCGTGCGGTTCGCGAGACGGACCCGACAAGCTTTCAGGGCATTCATGCGCGCTATGTCCTTGTGGTTTTGGACGAAGCGTGCGGGATCTCTTCGGCGGTATGGGAAGCGGCTGAAACCCTTGTTGCAAACGACAGCTCGCGCTTTCTCGCCATTGGCAACCCCGACGATCCAGCGACGGAATTCGCCCGGAGCTGCAAGCCCGGCTCGCATTACCACGTTATTCGCATCAGCGCATTTGACAGCCCGAATTTTACCGGCGAAGACGTGCCGGATCTTTTGAATGAGTTGCTCGTTTCCCCAACTTGGGTTGAAGAGCGCCGGAAGAAATGGGGTGAAAGTTCGCCGCTGTGGATCTCGAAAGTTACTGGCGAATTTCCCGAAACGTCCTCCGATGGCCTTATTCCGCTCAACGCATTGACACGAGCTTTAGAGTGCAACCTGGAGCCTATCGGTACCAATGAACTAGGCGTTGATGTTGGCCGTTTCGGCTCAGATTCGACCGTCATCTATCATCGGCGCGGCCCCGTTGCACGGCGCATATCATCCGAGCTCGGCAATGATTTGATGACGACGGCCGGGAATGTCGTCAAGGCCATCAAAGAGACGGGCGCAACGGCCGTCAAGATCGATGATATCGGCAGTGGTGGCGGTGTCACTGACCGGCTCAGCGAATTGCGCATGTTGGGGGAAATCAATGCCGAGATCGTCGGAATCAATGTCAGCAATTCGCCAATTAACGACGTGGATCTAGAGCGCTTCCAAAACCAAAAAGCACAATTGAATTTTGCCGTTCGGGATCGCTTTATCGAGGGGCGTATCGATATCGATGAAAATAACGATCTGCTCAAGCAGGCCGCAGAGATCAAGTACAAGCTCACAAGCCGGGGCAAGATTCTTATGGAGCCCAAAGAGGTTTTAAAACAGCGCGGTTTGCCCAGCCCGGATGATTGGGACGCTCTTATTCTGGCGTTTGCGCCAACCGAGACAGGAACACAGATGTTATTCGATACGCAGAATGCCGACATCCTCTGCCAGCCTATTAAGCCCTTCGACGGGATGCCGCATGTTGCTGCGCTGGCGATCGATCATCACAATGTCGGTGTTGTGTGGGGGATGATCGATGAAAAAGCAGACATCATTTATCTTTATGCCGAGTATTTTTCACGCCGAAAAGACTTGGCCATCCATGCCCATGCAATGAAGCAGCGCGGTCACTGGATTCCAATTCTGTTTGATCCAAGAGCGGCGGGGCGATCCGAAGAGATCGGCGAGAGACTGACAGATCAGCTTTTGGACTTGGATGTTGATCTCTTCACGATTGAGCTCAGTCAAGACGTTGGATTTTCCGAGATCGAAGGGCGCCTTTCGACGGGACGGCTTAAGGTTTATGACACCTTGCAAAATTGGTCTGATCAGTATCAGAAAATCCGCCGCAAGCCGGACGGCTCGATCGATCTCAATCAAGGCCACCTCATTGAGGCAATGGCCCTGATCTGCGCCTACGGCCGCGAGGCGGGAATAACCGAGGCGCAAGCGATGGGGCCGGGCGATGATGATTATTCTGCTTGGAGCGATCCCACGCGGAACCCAACCACCGGCTATTGAATAGCCGTGCCAAGGCCGCAAGTTCTGGATACAATCTTGGACGCAATCTTGCAGTGCCAATCAGGAACCACAAGAGCCCGGAAAACCGCAAGATTTCACAAGACGGTTTAGGGAAAAGTTTTGAAGCTTTCGGAAGCCTAACACGACCCCCGAAATCTAGGCCGCTTCCGCAGCCATCCGTCTCTTACGCCGCCAGCCTATGAAACCCATAATGCCAAGGCCGGTGCCAAAGAGAGGTAAGGCGGCTGGAAGAGGAACGACGGCCATCCCGACATCACCGTCATGGACAGCCCAGGCATACAGGTTGCTTGTCTTACCGGTGACGCCTTGGTTGCCACTGCTAAAGTAGAAGTCCCGCGCGAGCACGTCGCTAATGGAAGTGCCGGGCCAATAGCCGGCAGACATCAGATTGTCAAACGGCCCGGTATTGCTTAGACCCCAGCCTGTTTGAAAAATACCCGCAATATCGTCTTCTAAGCTGGCGAACTGCCCTTTATTGGCTAACGTATCATAGAACATGCTTGCCATCTCGCTGTACACCGTGGTGCCGTCGGTGGTCAGTACATTGTAGCCACAGTTGGTGCCTCCGTAGCCCGTGTTGCATCCTGATCCACTGTCGACAATCGGCAAGCGCCAGTTGGTGATGTCGTTGACGACCAGACCCGCAGCCCAGGCATTGGCGTCTTCCCAGTTAAAAGTACCGGCTGAACTGGTATATGCCAGCCAGGTGATGCCTAGCACCGTATCGTAGTACCCTTCGATGGTGTTGGTGTCCCCATCGAAGTCACGGGCCAGTAACGTCGTTTCCCATGTTCCTTGGCCGCTTACAGGGACCGCGTGGGCTGAAAGCGAAATAAGGCCGGTTAGACAGGCGCACACCGCCGCCATCCGATGTAATTTTCCCATAATGGCGCTCCTTCCCACCAGAACCCTAACAGGATAATGCGCTCCAAGGTGCTTCTCTCCACTCAGCGATAATATCTTGTGGAAGGGGCTCAGCAGCCGATCACACCCCCTATTATCGTCATACTGATGATGGCCACAGCTCGTGCGGGTATGCGGATGGTGAGACCGTAATAACCCCCTATGATGGTCACAGCTGGAGCGTCTGCTCATTTAGTTTTCGGCTTCCATTCCCGCGCCAGACGTTGCGCCTCGGCTATTTGGGCGGACGTCATCCGCTTAGCAATTCCTTCCCGGAGTTTGACGGCCTTATCGCGCAGCTTCGCCTTTGACGCGGAAAATGGCCCGGCACT
>BFAS01000166.1 GCA_008974985.1 bacterium MnTg02 | reverse complement strand
AAGGTCGCCAATGGTTCGTGAGGCAAACTCAAGGACGTATTGGTATCAGCCGGCGAGGACTGAAATAGGCTCGGCAATCATCGGCACATCCGCCCGGCCGATCACATATCGCACGGGAGTTGTTGTCAAAACAAAAGCGGCCAGTTGACCTTAACGAGGGAAGTAATGTCCGAGACGACAGTAACGAGTACGACCGCCAGTTTAGTCACCGCAGATGATTTGCTTGAGGCGGCGAACGATTCCAGCACCCAAGCGCGCAATATGTGGCTCTTTTTTCTCGGCCTTCTGACCTACCTCATTGTGACCATAGCAGCCACGACGCATCAAAGTCTGCTGTTGAACAATCCCGTCCGCTTGCCGTTTCTTAACGTGGATATTCCGCTCACCAGTTTCTTTATCTATGGTCCTGCGATTGTCGTCACAGTCCATCTCGGACTGCTCATCCAGCATGCCATGCTCTCGTTTAAACTTTTTCGCTTTACGGAGATGCTGCAGGATCAGGGCTGGCACCGGCAAGGCACGGATCCGCGCCGTGGCAAGCTGCACCCCTACATTGTTTCGCAGCTCATCGCCGGACCGGAGCGCGGCGCGCTGATGGGTTTCTTGATCCGTCTTATGACCTGGTTCAGCCTGGTGGCCATGCCGGTCATGACGCTCCTCTATTTCCAGATCGCTTTTCTCCCCTATCACGATGTCGTGGCAACCTACTGGCACCGCATTGCCGTCGTGTTGGATTGCCTGATCCTGTTTGCGCTTTGGCCCTATATGCGGCCCGCAACCAAACGTGAAGCCAAAGCGAAACTGGGGTCCGCTCCGGATCCGACCGGCTGGCCCTGGCGCGTGACATTTATTGGCTCCAGCGTTGGAACTGTGTCGCTGTCGGCGCTGATGCTGTTTAGCTGGTTGGTGGCGACCATTCCGGATGCCTGTCTCTACAAGGATATCAATGGCCGTTTCAACATCCTCTGTCTTGATAAAATGATGTCCAAGATGACGCCATGGACCACCAAGATCAAATCAGGCAATACGCAAAGAGAGATGTTCGGGCTGACCGCATGGTTGTTTGAAGGCGCGCCGGATCCCATTACCGGCCGTCCGGCGAGTTGGTGGGCTCGCAATATCGTTCTGACCGATGTCGACCTTGTTCCGGAAAAGAAGTTCAGCCAAGGCGAGGTGAGTATTAATCTTCGCGGACGCGATCTGCGCTACGCGGTGCTTGACCGGAGCGATCTTCATCGTGGTGATTTTACCGGTGTTGATCTACGCGGCGCCTCTCTCCGCGAAACGCGTCTTGAGCATGCCAAATTCTGTCATCCTCTTAAGACCCATCCACGCAATTGCAGCAATTTTGAAGGCGCCAATCTCACCGAGGCAAATCTTCGAGGCGTTGACTTCGAAAGCGCGGATTTGCAAGGTGCGCAGTTGGCGCTGGTGAAGCTCGAGGGCGCTAATTTCCGCAATGCCGAGCTGGAAGGGGCAAATTTGACCTCGGCCTCGCTGCGAGGCGCTGACCTATCGCTGGCCAATCTCAAAGGGGCAAAGTTGAGCTACGCGAAGTTGCAAAGCGCAAATCTCACTCAAGCCGAACTGCAAGAGGCTGATCTGCTCGAAGCAGATCTTCAGGGCGCGCGATTTCAAGACGCTCAACTTGAAGGGGCAAATCTAGCGTCGGCCAATTTGCGCGCTGCAGAGCTTGCGTCCGCTCATTTAAGCGGCGCCGATCTCTCGAACGCCAAACTCGAAGGTGCGGATCTCCGTCAGGCTGATCTTCGCGGCGCAAATTTGACATCGGCCTCCATGAAGGGAGCGGATTTGCGCTTCGTGCTATTATGGGGTGCAACGCATCCGGGCCCGTCATCCAATCTCGATTTGGCGGATTTGCGTGGCGCATCCTTCGAGGCATTGACGGACGATGATCGCGAGGAATTAAAGGAGATCGTCGAGAGCATCGAGGATGAGGCGCTGCAGAAACGGTTGCTGCAGAAATTCACGAAGAGCGGATTGATGAAATCATCCGGCGCCAAGTGGAAGGGCGAAGCCGATTGGAATACAACTCTCGCGAAGTTCGAAGAACGCGACCCGGAATTCCACACCAAAAGGTTTAATGAATTCTGGTCGGATTTGGCCTGCCGCCACACGGAGATTGTCGGTAGCGTCGTCCGCAGAATTGGCTTTGAGGACTATTTTCAAGATCGCGTCGATCTCGCCCAGCGTTTGACGTTGCGCAGCTGTGATTCAGCACACAAAATAGCTGATAACGAACGGGCCGAACTCTGCCGTGTCGCCCGTTGGTCGCTCGAAATGCGCAAGGATACGGTGTGCGGGTGAGGCGCCGGGGCCGCTTGACGATTGTTTTATTGTGGGAATTTGCCACTAAACGGCCAAATGATTGATAACTAAATAGGGCTATGTTTCCGCTCGTCAGATATTTTTCGATTGTCAGCGCCATCGCCGTCGCCTTTGCCATGATCGCGGTGGCGGTCGTCCTAACGCGGATTACGACGGAACAGCTTATCGAGGAGCGCCAATCCTCGAACGTCGCTTTGACCCAGACCTTTTCCAATTCGATTTGGCCTCAGTTCCGCAAATATGTTCTTAATTCCGCAGGGCTGAGCGGTGATGCATTGCGCGCCCATCCGCAAACGCAATTGCTGTCTAAGAGCGTTGTCGAACTTATGCGTGGGCTCTCCGTTGTGAAGGTCAAAGTCTATGCCAAAAACGGCAATACGGTTTTCTCGACGCAAGCCAGCCAAATGGGCGATCAAAAATATACGAGTTCTGGTTTTCTCTCGGCGAGTATCGGACATGTGACATCGGAGATATCTCACCGGAACAAATTCGATGCTATGGAGCGGCAAATCTTCGAGGTCGATGTTGTCTCTTCATATGTGCCTATTCGCAATCAAATAGGTGAAATCGAAGGTGTTTTTGAGATCTATGACAATGTCACCGAAACGTTGGAAAAAGTTTCGTGGCGGCGCAACGTTATCATTGCCTATCTCGGCCTGCTGTTCGGTCTGCTTTATCTCTGCCTGCTTCTCATCGTCCGCCGGGCTGCCAACGTTATGCGGGAACAGCGTTTCCAAATCGAGTTCCATAAGAGCACCGTTGACGTCGGGGACAAATTGCTAAGATTGATCAAGTGATGAGGGAGGTGACCGGCTATGGGCAAGCGCAGACCGGATTGGCGGGCGAAGAGGACAGGGACGCGACAGGTGTTTGCCGGTCGCTCATAGCACGTTATTGTGGAAATCGTGATCGAGAGAGCTTTGGACAAAAGCAGGGAACACGCTAAAACCATAGTTGGAAAGGTAAGCCATGGCAGAGCTTTCCAGCATAGGACGCGTGACTGTTTTTGGCGGTTCGGGGTTCCTTGGGAGCGAGATTGTCAAACGGCTAACAGTCGCGGGGTTTGATGTCCGCGTGGCGGTTCGCCAGACTGACATCGCAAAGCTTCCTCAGCACTCAGGCAAAACCGGCAAAACGTCACGAGTTTACGCGGATGTTCGTGATGAGACATCTGTGGCTCTTGCCATGGAGGAATGCAACACGGTCGTAAATGCGGTTGGTCTCTATGTCGAAGCGGGCATGGAGAGCTTTGAAGCCGTTCACGAACTTGGCGCATTGAACGTTGCGCATCAATGCGCAGTTTTGGGCATCGACCGGCTGATACATATTTCCGGCATCGGCGCCGATATGTATTCTAAGTCCGATTATGTCCGGGCACGTGGCAAGGGCGAGCTGTTCGTCAGGGATGCTTTTCCAAGTGCGACTATTTTCCGCCCGAGCGTACTCTTCGGACCTGAGGATAAGTTCGTGAATACGCTGGCCCGGATACTGCGCCTGTCGCCATTATTTCCGTTGTTTGGCCGTGGACATACGAAACTCCAACCGGTCTATGTTGGTGATATCGCAGAAGCCACGCTTAACGCACTGAAAGATCCCAATTCATCGGGAAAGACTTTTGAACTCGGCGGACCTCACGTCTACAGCTACCGCGCTCTTATTGAACTTGTCATGGGGCATACCCAAAGACGACGGTTCTTGCTGCCTTTGCCGTTTCAATTGTGGGATTTTCTGGCGGCTGCCGCGTCAATTTTGCCGAGCCCACCGCTAACGCGGGCACAGGTCACGCTCATGAAAGATGACAATGTTGTCGCCGAGGCCGCACTGTCACTTCGCGACCTTGCCATTAACCCCACTGCGCTTGAAGACATTCTGCCCAAATATGAATTCTGAGGCCGGCAATGGCGGCGGGGTTATTCATGGCGCGGCGGTTTGAACGGCGGACGGGGAGCGGCAGTGCGCTCCCCGGCCTTTTCGACAATTGCAATTGTCTTTTTCTTTATGCGGCTCGGCTGATGGCATGGTTTGCGTTATTTCTGTGCCAAGGCAAACCGATGCCAGGCCACGCCGCATGCCTGGTTTGATATTGGGATTACATCATAGTACTCATCAGCAGCTTCCGCATGCCGTCGGCTAATGATTTTTCGGATTCGCGGTGCTTGCCGGCCTTATGTTGCGCCAATCCCGTGTCGCGCAGGGTCATCACCTCACTTTTCAATTCGGCGCTGACTTTCATCGAGGCCAAAGCATGATCGATGGCTTTGGCGTCTTTGGGACAATGACCTGCAAGGGCCGGTGTCGCTATAAACAGGGCAGCTGTGCCTGCCAGCAAAATACGCTTCATCATAATAAATTCTCCCCTAGGATTAACTGTTGCAAGAGAGTCTACGAAATTCAGGTCATTTTATTCCGGTCGCCCAGCAATTTTCCGCTAACTGCCATCACCGAAACGGATGTGGACGAATGACAACTCAATAGGCTTAGACTCTCAAAAGGAGCTGCGCGCGCGGGTGACCGCAATCGGCACGGCTCGGAAGATGCTGCATACACCAAATGTATGGCCAAATTTAATCCACAACACGCGCCACCCGAGGTTAGTGTAAATCTTCAATAAAGAGGACCCTGATAGGACGGCATGCAGATGCCGCCTCTTCACGACGAGAGAACGCCAATTGTGTTTTGCGGGAGCCGGTTCCGCACGCCATGCCGAGTTCTGTATTTGAGAGCGCGCTACGTGTCTTGCGATGCGGGGTGACGGTGCAACCCTGCGCTTTCGCATAGCCGGCAATCCGTCTTTCAAAGGCCGCGCCGCTTAGGCGTGTCTTATATTCTATCCAATATGTCTCCGGCGACATGCCGTCTTGAAACCGGGAGCTGTAGGTTGCCTGTCCGCATGGCCGCCAAAGCGGGAAGTCTTTGGCGGTGGACGGGATGGCGAATAGATAGGCGACCGACCCTGGCTCCACGCCGTCGGGCTCCCAAAATGCCAATG
The DNA here is from genome assembly GCA_008974985.1 of bacterium MnTg02. Lineage (GTDB taxonomy): Bacteria > Pseudomonadota > Alphaproteobacteria > Rhizobiales > BFAS01 > MnTg02. The sequence continues at coordinate 482 of BFAS01000166.1, read as the reverse complement.
CGAACAGAACATAAACTCCGCCGATGACCAGCAATATGACGGCACAGGATAATGAAAGACATATCAGCAGAATTCGCATGGCTGTGACCCGTGGTGCGGGGCGGCTCAGACAAGACATCAAAAATCAGACCAAATAATCGTGCCGGTTGGTCCATATTGAGGCATTGGGGAGATTTCCCGGCCAGCTCGATCGGGACATCTGACGGGAGCGGACCCGGCATCGATATCCTGTGCGCCATGTGCAGGAATAGTGAGTTCAGGGCTTTGGTGTGGCTGTCTTCGTTTTTACGCATTTTCCGGGCGGAAAAGCGCAGACACCCACCGATTAAGTTGGAGGGCATGCTTTTCGCGAAAAGGCTCTAGGTCATGAACTCATAAACAGGGTCAAAATGGTATGAGTCAATTTTTCTGGATACGAGGCGCAAGACTGCAGGAAACCTTTTGGTTTTCAAAGTCTTGCAACGCTGTAACCAGGAAAAGTG
>BFAS01000165.1 GCA_008974985.1 bacterium MnTg02 | reverse complement strand
ACACCAGTTGAACAAGACGAGCTAATTTATGAAGGAAATGATCCAGGTTTCTTTGTTGGGATCGATCTTACCCAGAGTCGGCGGTTTGTCCTCATTTCGGTACACGATCATCAAACTTCCGAGATCTATCTGATCGATAGTCAGACAGCGGATGAGCCGCCGCGTCTGGTGGCGGCACGCCGGGAGGGTCATGAATATTCGGTTGAGCATTGGGGCGAAAAGCTCATCATTTTGACAAATGCCGACGGCGCTGAGGATTTCAAAATTGTTGAGACGCCGATCGGTGCGATAGAGCAAGCCAATTGGCGCGACATAGAACCTCATCGCAAAAGCCGTCTCATCCTCGATATGGTTACTTTTGCCAGCCATCTTGTGCGTCTCGAACGCGAAAATGGGCTGCCGCGTATCGTGTTGCGCCGCTGGACCGATGGTGAAGAACACACGATCGCATTTGATAAGGAAGCCTATTCTCTCGGGGTTTCGCCCGGCTACGAATTCGACACTTCCACGTTGCGCTTTTCCTATTCCTCGATGACGACGCCCGTTCAAACAATCGACTACGATATGGAGAACCAGGAGCGCGTAGTTCGCAAAACGCAACAAGTGCCCAGCGGGCACGACCCGTCGGACTATGTGACACGCCGTCTGTTAGCGCCGGCCAGCGACGGAGAAACTATTCCTATTTCGCTACTCTACAAGAAGAACACGCCCCTCGACGGATCAGCCCCGCTTCTGCTCTATGGCTATGGCGCATATGGTATCTCGATCCCTGCAGCCTTCTCCACAAATTGCTTGAGTCTCGTAGACAGGGGATTTGTCTACGCCATCGCTCACGTCCGTGGCGGCAAGGACAAAGGATATGACTGGTACAAGCAAGGACGGCGCGAGAAAAAGATCAATACGTTCCAAGACTTTGTATCTTGCGGTCAATTTCTCATCGAACAGAACTTCACCCGTCGCGGCCATATCGTTGCCCATGGCGGCTCGGCAGGCGGAATGCTGATGGGCGCGATCGCGAATAGCGCTCCCGGCCTATTCAGCGCAATCATTGCCGAGGTGCCATTCGTCGACGTGCTTGCCACAATGCTCGACAAAACGCTTCCTCTCACGCCTCCGGAATGGCCCGAATGGGGCAATCCGATTGAAAACAAGGATGCGTATGAGTGGATAGCGGCCTATTCGCCCTATGATAATGTGTGCGAACAAGCTTATCCGAACATTCTTGCACTGGCGGGACTAACGGATCCACGAGTGACCTATTGGGAACCGGCGAAATGGATTGCGAAATTGCGTGCTAACAAAACGGACAACAATCTCGTGCTCCTCAAGACGAATATGGGTGCTGGCCACGCAGGAGCATCCGGACGATTTGATCGATTGAAGGAAGTCGCCATTTCCTATGCGTTTGCTCTTAAAGTGGTGAATTCAGCCACATAGGCCAACCTTTTGCCACACGATGCTCTCGTCTCAACTCGCCCAAAGAAATTGGCTATAATCCAGCGGAGCTGGAGGACTCGATTATGACCACTGCCGCCGCGATACCTGATGCAACGTCCACAAAAGCCCAGTTTAACTGGCCAGATCCTTTTGATTTGGAGGCGCAACTTTCCGAAGAAGAGCGGCTTGTCCGCGATACAGCACATTCATTTGCTCAAGAAAAACTCATGCCCCGTATTGTTGAGAGCTTTCGCCATGAGCGTTTCGACAGAGAGGTCGTGACGGAAATGGGTGATCTCGGCCTGATGGGCATCATGCTGCCTGAAGCCTATGGCGGCGCCGAGATGAGTTACGTCTCCTATGGTCTTATTACCCGTGAGGTGGAACGGGTTGATTCCGGGTATCGTTCGGTCTTGAGCGTACAAAATTCCCTCGTGATCTATCCAATTTTCACTTACGGCACAGATGAACAGCGGCAAAAATACCTGCCCAAACTTGCCTCCGGCGAATGGATTGGCTGCTTCGGTTTAACCGAACCCGATTACGGTTCCGATCCGGGCGGCATGTTAACGAGCGCCAAAAAAACGTCCGACGGCTATGTATTGAACGGCGCCAAAACATGGATTTCGAATGCGCCGGTTGCGGATATCGCCGTCATATGGGCGAAAACAGAAGACGGCGTCATTCGCGGCTTCATCGTCGAGCGCGGAACAGACGGCTTTTCGACACCTATAATCGAAGGAAAATTCTCACTTCGCGCCTCAATTACAGGACAAATAATCCTGGAAGATTGTCATATTCCGGAGGAAAATTTACTGCCCGGTGTCGAGGGCCTCAAAGGCCCGTTCGGATGTCTTAACCGGGCCCGCTACGGCATCGTTTGGGGCTCTATGGGAGCCGCCGAATTTTGCTGGCTTGCCGCGCGTCAATACACACTCGACCGCAAACAATTCGGCAAGCCGCTCGCAGCAACTCAACTCATCCAGAAGAAGCTCGCTGATATGCAAACCGAAATTGCCCTTGGGCTTCAAGGTGCACTCCGGCTTGGCCGGATGATGGACGATGGCTCGGCAGCACCGGAACTTGTTTCTCTCATGAAACGCAATAATTGCGGTAAAGCCCTTGATATTGCTCGCATTGCCCGAGATATGCATGGCGGCAATGGAATAGCCGATGAATATCACGTCATTCGCCATGTGCTGAATCTGGAGTCGGTCAATACCTATGAGGGAACTCATGACATCCATGCACTTATTTTGGGGCGCGCGCAAACCGGCATTCAAGCATTCTGCTAAGAGAGAAAAACGGTTCCGCTAGTGCGCGGTGCGGACTTATTTCTTCACCTTGCCTGTTTCTCCCTCAACCGCTAATTTCCGACCCAGACTATCGCCATCAACCTCTTGAAAGTTAGGAGATCCGCCTGTGGCTTTCGAACTTCCCGATCTTCCCTATGCTTATGATGCTCTCCAGCCCTACATGTCGAAGGAAACACTGGAATTTCATCACGACAAGCATCACCTTGCCTATGTCACCAATGGCAACAAGCTTGCCGCTGACGCCGGTATGAGCGAGACCCCACTTGAGGAGGTCGTCAAGGCGTCTCACGGCTCCAACGCCGGCCTCTTCAACAATGCCGGCCAGCACTACAACCACATTCATTTTTGGAAATGGATGAAGCCTGGTGGCGGCGGATCAAGCCTTCCCGCCTCGCTCGAATCCAAAATCACCGCGGACCTTGGTGGCTTTGCCGCTTTTCGGGACGCTTTCATCCAAGCCGGCATGACGCAATTCGGGTCCGGCTGGTGCTGGCTCGCGCTAAAGGATGGAAAACTCGAAATCATGAAAACGCCGAACGGCGAGAATCCGCTCGTTCATGGCGCAACGCCGCTGTTGGGATGCGATGTGTGGGAGCACTCTTACTATATCGATTACCGCAATGCGCGGCCGAAATATCTCGAAGCCTGGATCGATAATTTAGCAAACTGGGATTATGCCGCGGAATTGTTTGAAGCGGCGAGCTAAGCCTGTTCATTTGTCAAGACGAAGGGGGCGTTATATCGCCCCCTTTTGTATTGCACGCGGCTTGAAACCAGCTAGAGCATGTTTGATGAACTCCAGTTCATCAAACATGCTCTCGTTCTTTGTTTCTACGCATTTTCCGGGCGGAAAACCGCCCACACTTTTCCTGAAAATGCTCTAACGGCCACGCAAGGCTCCCCGGATGGCGCGTCCAAGCACGCGTCCGAGAGACGATCCAAGAGATCTCAGCATCGACTTCGTGAACGCCTCTGTCGTGGTTTGGCGGCGTGACGACGATCGCCGGCTAGTCCGTCGCGTCCGCCCGCCTTTTGGTGCCTTGGGGACACGAAACGAACCATGTCGTTCATAACCACCCTCTTTTTCGACCTCTTTGGCTGCGCGGGCTTCAATATCAGCCTTGCGCTTCTTTAGAATTTCATATGCGGAAGTGCGGTCTTCTCCCTCGTCATAGAGCCCGTGCACCGGACTATTCTTCATCACATCCGCTCGCTCATCCTCCTTTAAAGGGCCGAGCCGCGATGACGGAGGGCGAATGAGCGTTCGTTGTACAATCGAGGGGCGGCCTTTCTTTTCGAGAGTCGAGACAAGCGCTTCGCCGATACCAAGCTCCATAATCACCGCTTGCGTATCGAGATCCGGATTTGGCCGAAACGTCTCAGCCGCCGCCTTCACGGCCCGTTGCTCACGCGGCGTAAAGGCCCGGAGCGCGTGTTGGATACGATTTCCAAGCTGGCCGGACACCGTGTCGGGAACGTCAAGCGGATTTTGTGTCACGAAATAAACGCCGATGCCTTTCGAGCGGATAAGGCGGACGACCTGCTCCACTTTCTGAATAAGCGCTTTTGGCGCTTCGTCGAACAGAAGATGAGCCTCGTCAAAAAAGAACACAAGTTTCGGCTTGTCTGGATCACCAACTTCGGGAAGCTCTTCAAACAGCTCCGACAACAGCCATAACAAACATGTGGCATAAAGTTTCGGCGGGCGCATCAGCTTGTC